>JACDER010000134.1 GCA_013816275.1 Actinomycetota bacterium
GACGGAGATAAGACCGGCGTCCACTCCGAGCGCACCGGCGAGGGCGGACGCCATCTCTCGGCGCCTTCCTGCAATCCGAGGCTCCTCGCCGACGAGCACGCAGGCCGCGTTCACCAACTCGTACCCGTCTGCCTGCACCCTCCGGTGGGCCTCCGCCAGCATGTCCAGCGAGTCGATGCCTTCGAGAGCGGGATCGTCCGAGGGAAACAGCGTCCCGATGTCGCCCAGGTTCGCCGCGCCGAGCAGGGCGTCGACGAGCGCGTGGGCGATCACGTCTCCGTCCGAGTGGCCCACGAGCCCGCGCGGATGATCGAACGGCACGCCGCCGAGCACGAGCGGAACTCCCTCGGCCAGCGCGTGCGCGTCCACCCCGATTCCGACGCGGAACTCGCTCATCCGAGCGGTTCCTGCCGCGCCTGCCGCGACTCGAAGACCGTCACCGTCTCGTATCCGGCGCGCCGCAGCAGCGCAACCGCCTGGTCGAGGTCGCGCCCGACGTCGCCGGGCAGGTGCGCATCCGACGCCGTGGTCACCGGGATGCCGCGGCCTCGACACGCCTCGAGGAAGCCGGGATCCGGATACAGCTCGCCGACGAGCTTGCGCAGACCGGCCGTCGACACCTCGACGGCGATTCCCGCCGCCTCGATCGCCGCCGCCGTCTCGTCGTGGTGGAGAAACACGTCTTCGCTCGCCGGCCTCATCCCGAAGATCTTGACCAGGTCCGGGTGGGCGAGGACGTCGAACAGTCCGCTGCGGGCGGCCGCGCGCAGCGCGATGAAGTAGCGCCGCCACACCTCCTCGACCGGAAAGTGCTTCCACAGGCCTTCGTTGGGCTCGGCGTCGATCGCGTGCCCCTCGATCTCGTGCACCGACCCGAGCACGAAATCCCAGGGATACGGCTCGAGCAGGTCGTGCATCTCCCGCTCGCGACCCGGTACGTAGTCGACCTCGAGCCCGAGCTTGACCGGGAAGCCGCGGCGCTTGCCCTCGAGGACGGCGTCGCAGTAGCGATCGAGGTCGTAGACACACCGCTCCGTGTAATACGGCATCGTCCAGAGCTCGCGCGTCTGGCGGAAGTAATAGACGTGCTCCGTGAAGCCGATCTCGTCGACGCCCCGCTCAGCCGCAACCTCGACGAAGCGCTCGAGCGCCTCCACGGTGTGGTCGATCTCCTCTCGCGGCGAGCGCAGATGCATGTGGTAGTCGATGATCACGACGACAGCCAACCCTCGACCAGGGCAAGGTCCTCGGCGCTCGTCACCTTCAAGAGCTGCCGATCGCCGGGAACGACCCTGACCCGCCCGCCGGCCGCCTCGACCAGAGCCGCACAGTCGCTTGCGCCCGCGACTCCTCCGCCGAGAGCCGTGCGCAGGACGTCCGCGGCGAAGGCCTGGGGCGTCTGAACCGCCACGAGCTCGCTGCGGTCGAGCGTCTCGACGATCTCGTCCCCGCGCACGCGCTTCACGGTGTCGGCCACCGGCAACCCGGGCACGGCGCCGTCCCAACTCTCCGATAGCGGTGCGAGCACGCGCTCGATCACGTCATCCGGAATCAACGGACGCGCCGCATCGTGGACGAGGATCACCGCAGCCTGTTCGGCGACCTCTCCCACTCCCGCCCGAACGGACTCGGCCCTGGTGTCGCCGCCGGCCACGCAGGAGCTCACCTTCGAGCAGCCGAGCTCCTCGGCGAGCAGGATCGCGGGCTCTTCCCAGCCCGGAGGGGCGACGACGACGATCTCGTCGATCCAGGCACTCTCCTCCAGCCGCTCCAGGCTTTCCGCCAGCAGCGGGCGCCCACCAAGATTGGCGAACGCCTTGGGGTGCTCCGAGCCGAGCCGCTCGCCGCGACCCGCGGCGACGACGACAGCCCAGACGCCGCTACGCCCCTGCGCCGACCTTCGCCTTCTTCTTCGACTTCTTGACGCCGACGCCGGAGAGGACGTCCTCAAGCCAGAGGGCAGCCTCTTCCTCGTCCATGTCCTTGGCGTACATCAGCTCGCTCGAGAGGATCTTCTTCGCCTTCACGAACATCTGCTTCTCACCGGTGGACAGGCCCTTCTCGTGATCGCGAAGAGACAGGTTGCGGACGACCTCGGCCAGCTCGAAGATGTCGCCGGTCTTCATCTTGTCCCGGTTGTGCTTGAAGCGCCGGTTCCAGTTCTTCGGCATCACCGTGCCGTTGCCGGTGAGCGCCTTGACCACCTGCTCGACCATCGCCTCGTCGATCACCTTGCGCAGACCGACCTTCTCGACGTTCTCGCACGGCACGTTCACCGTCATGTCGTTGTGCAGGATCTTGATCGTGAGGTATTCGCGTTTCTGGGCGAGCACCTCCCGCTCCTCTTTCCGGACCACGGTTCCTGCCCCGTGGTGGGGGTACACGACCTTGTCGCCGACTTTGTACAAGCGACCCTCCCTTTCCGCCCGTATTCGCAAAGACGCCGGCGACATCGATACTCGCCGGCGGAACAGGTCTCAGTATAGCTGAAACTGCTCGAAAACGCCAGTTTTCCAGGGGTTTTGAGGGAAAATCCCTGCTCAGAGCGGACTACGCCTGCAGGTATCGATCGACGAGATTCAACGCGGGGGAACCCAGGGTTCCCCCGCGAGCCCCTTCCTTAAGTGACTCGGAGCCGCCGCTTCAGAGCAGACTACGCCTGCAGGTATCGATCGACGAGATTGTGCTCCTGCAGCCGGCGCAGTCCCTCGCGGATCTCCCGGGCGCGAGCCTGCCCGACACCCTCGACCGCCTCCAGCTCGCGTCCGGACGCGCGGAGGATCGCTTCCAGCCCTTCGAGATTCCCGACCACCCGCCTGGCGACGTTTTCGGGCAGCCGCGGGATCTGCGAAAGGACCCGGAGCCCCCGCGGTGTGACCGCGTAGTCGAGTGGATTGACGCTGCGCGGGTACCCGAGCACCTCAGCGAGCTCCTCCGATTCGAGCAGCTGTTGATACGACAGCGCGCCCAGCCGCTCGAGCGTCTCCTCGATGCTCGGTTCACCGTTCTCGGCCTGGTAGTCGAAGATGACCGCCGCCTTCTCGCGCGGAACGTCGGCCATCAGCTCTTCCAGCCGGATCCTGATCAGACGACCCTCGGACCCGAGCTCGAGGCAGTCCCGCTCGACCTCCACGGCCATCCGCGTCGTCAGCTCCGCCCGCTGAAGCACGACCAGGACGTCGTCCAGCATGACCGCGTTCTGGAACTCGAGCGCGGTCAGTCGCATGAGCACCTGCTCCAGCCGCTGCCGGTAGGTCTCGACGGTTGCCACGGCCTGGTTCGTCTTGGCGAGCACGTCCGCGATCGATTCGAGCTGGTAGCGGATCTGGCCCATGAAGAGCGTGACCGTCTCGCGCTGCTGCGAGATCGAGATCACGAGCGCCCCGGTCTGCTTCGCGACACGCTCGGCCGTCCTGTGCCTGGTGCCCGTCTCGTCCGAAGGGATGGCCGGGTCGGGCATGAGCTGGACGTTCGCGTAGGCGAGCGACCGCATCTCGGTGTCGACGATGATCGCGCCGTCCATCTTCGCCAGCTCGTACAGGAGCTGGGGGCTGAAGTCCAGATCCAGGCGCATGCCGCCAGAGAACATGAATTCGAGCTCCGAGGGCTCGCCGATCACGATCAGCGCGCCGCTGCGGGCGCGGATGATGTCGTCGATTCCCTGCCTCAGGTCGGTTCCGGGCGCGACCCGGCGGATCGCGGCGAGCAGCTTTGGATCGCGGCGCGTGTCCTGCTCGAGCGGACGGCGCTGCACACCCGCGTGCGTACGCGGCCGCTCTTCTCTATGTCTGCCCTCGGTCTTCAACGAGCCCATGCTTGATCGCGTGCCGGAGAGTCTCCGCCTCCGTCTTGCGAAGTTTGCCACGAAGATTCGAACCGGCCGCGACGAGCACCTCCGCGAGCCCGAGCTTCGCGCACTCCTCCAGCCGGCGCTCGGCCTGGGTTGCCGGGCGCAGGCGCCCGGTCAGCCCGATCTCGCCGAAGGCGGCCAGCGACTCGCGGACAGGAGCGCTCCGAGCCGCGGATGCGATGGCGAGCGCGACGGGCAGGTCTGCGCCGGGCTCGTCGATCCGCAGCCCGCCCGCCACGTTGACGAACACGTCCGCCTGGCCGAGAGGCAGGCCGGCGTGGCGGGACAGGACGGCGACGATCATCGCGAGCCGCTTCGGGTCGACGCCGGTACCGACGCGGCGAGGCATGGCCAGGTCGGTCGGCGACACGAGCGCCTGGATCTCGAGCAGGATCGGGCGCGTCCCCTCGAGCGCGCACGCGACGGCGGCTCCCGCGTCTCCGGTCTGGGTGCGGCCGAAGAGCTCCGAAGGGTTGGGAACACCCTCGAGACCCGTTCCGGTCATCTCGAACACGCCGAGCTCGTTCGTCGAGCCGAACCGGTTCTTCACCGCACGCAGCACGCGATGCTCGTGGTAGCGGTCCCCCTCGAACTGGAGCACGCAGTCGACGAGGTGCTCGAGCACGCGAGGCCCTGCAACCGAGCCGTCCTTCGTGACGTGGCCGACCAGGATCGTCGCGATCCCCGACTCCTTGGCGACCCGAAGGAGCCGGCCGGCGGCCTCGCGTACCTGCGCCACCGAGCCGGGCGCCGAGCCGATCTCGGCCGAGTAGAGCGTCTGCACCGAGTCGATCACGCAGACCGCGGGCCGCTCCTTTTCCAACGTGGCGCAGACGGCATCGAGCTCGGTCTCGGCGAGGATCTCGACGCTGCCGGCGCCGCCGAGTCGTGCCGCCCGCAGCTTGACCTGCGCGACCGATTCTTCACCGGTCACCAGGAGCGCGCGCCGATCGGCGCTCATCGCCGCCAGCGCCGTCAGCAGGAGCGTCGACTTGCCGACCCCGGGCTCGCCCCCGACGAGGACGAGCGAGGCCGGCACGAGGCCGCCGCCGAGGACCCGGTCGAGCTCGGGGACGCCGGTCGAAATCCGCTCGGCCTCGTCGACCTCGACGTCCACGAGCCGGAGGAGCGGCCGTGCGGCCGCCTTGCCGGCCGGCTCCGGACTCTCCTCCGCCAGGGTCCCGAACGCGCCGCAGCCCGGGCAGCGCCCGAACCACCGTCCGGCGGAGTATCCGCACTCCGCGCAGGCATATTTGACTGCCGCCTTGGCCATCAGCCTTTCCGGTGCCTGGAGCGAAAGA
>JACDER010000135.1 GCA_013816275.1 Actinomycetota bacterium
CTCGAGCAGTTCCGCAACGACTTCGGCGCGATCAGCTTCACGCGCACTGCCGCGGTGCCGGGCACGGGCGTCACCTCGGCGCGCCAGCAGGTCAACACCGTCAGCTCCTATATCGACGGCTGGAACGTCTACGGCGGCACCGACACCCGGCTCGACTGGCTCCGCGCCGGCATCCTCGACGGCAATCCGTCCAACAACAGCGCGCGGCTGCTGTCGACCGCGGCCGGCTACCTGCCCGCCGCGACGGCGCGGGGGAACGCCGCCGGCGCGCCGGCGATGGAGCTGATGGGCCGGCTGATGGGCGCACCCGCCTCCGCTGTGATCGCCGGGGACGTGCGCGCGAACGAGAACATCGCGCTGACCGCCGTCCACACGCTGTTCATGCGCGAGCACAACCGGATTGTCGGCCTCCTCCCGCGCAACCTGCCGGACGAGACGAAGTTCCAGATCGCTCGCCGGGTCGTGTCGGCGGAGATCCAGTGGATCACCTACACGGAGTGGCTGCCCTCGCTCGGCGTCCGCCTCGCTCCGTACCGCGGGTACAACCCGAACGTCGACGCGAGCCTGGCGAACGAGTTCGCGACCGTCGGCTACCGCGGGCACAGCATGATCCACGGCGAGTTCGACGTCTCCGTCGCGGACGGCCATTACTCGGCGGACGAGCTCGACCAGTTCGAGCAGCAAGGCATCAACGTCGACACCGAGGACGGGGAGACGACGCTCGAGGTCCCGCTCAACGTGGCCTTCGGCAACCCGGGCCTCCTCCCTCAGATCGGCCTCGGCGCGATGTCGCTGACCCTCGCGGGCCATCGCCAGTACCGCAACGACGAGCAGATCGACAACCAGCTGCGAAGCGTCCTGTTCCAGGTTCCGGGCCCGGACGTCACCGATCCGAGCGGCTGTCTCGACGGCCACGATTTGCGCGGCTGCTTCCGGGGAGTGCTCGATCTGGGCGCGCTCGACATCCAGCGCGCGCGGGACCACGGGATTCCCTCCTACAACGAGCTTCGACGCGCGTATGGCCTCGCTCCCATGCGCTCGTTCACGGCGATCACGGGCGAGGCCACCGATCGCTTCCCGTCCGACCCGAAGATCGACGGCGCCGGTGCGATCAACGATCCCGACATCCTCGACTTCGTCCAGCTTCTCGACGGGGCCGGCCAGCCCGTGGAGGCGGGGACGCAGGCGGCGGAGGAAGACGTGGTTACGGGGATCCGCCGCTCGACGCTCGCTGCGAGGCTGAAAGCGGTCTACGGCAGCGTCGACAAGCTGGACTCGTTCGTCGGCGTGGTGTCGGAGCGGCACGTGCCCGGCACCGAGTTCGGTGAGCTGCAGCTGACGATGTGGAGGCGTCAGTTTCAGGCGCTGCGCGACGGCGATCGCTTCTTCTACGCGAACGATCCCAGTCTCCCCTCGATCCGTTACCTGTTCGGAATCGACTACCGCCAGTCGCTTTCCTCCCTGATCGTGAGGGACACGGACGTGCATGCCGAGGACATCCAGCGAAACGTGTTCCGGGTACCGCTGAATTAGATCCACTAATCCGTTGGATTAGCTAGAATCCGTCGTCGTGACGGTGTCGCGGCCTTTCGATGTGCTCGTGGTCGGAAGCGGCGCCTCAGGGCTCGCCGCGGCGGTCTCGGCGGAGCGGGCGGGTGCCCGCGTCTGTCTGATCACGAAGGGCGCCCTCCAGTCCTGCAACTCGGCGAAGGCGCAAGGCGGGATACAGGCGGCGTTCTCCTCTGACGACTCCCCCGAGCAGCACGCCGAGGACGTCTGGCGCAGCTCGCACGAGACGGCCGACCGCCGGCTGGTGGAGATCCTCACCTGCGAGGCACCCGGCGCGATCCAGTGGCTCGAGGAGAGCGGCGTCGAGTTCACGCGAGAAAACGGCGGCTACAGGCTCGCCCGCTGCGGCGGCGCGACGCGGAAGCGGCTGCTCCAGGTGGGAGATCGCACGGGCCATGTGATCACGCAGGCGCTCCGCGAGTCCTTCGAGGCCTCGCAGGGAACCGCGCTTCCCCATCATCCGCTCGTCGATCTCCGGCCGGTCCCGAACGGGTGGACGGCGACCTGCCGCCTCAAGTCGGGCGACCAGGTGGAGATCTCGACGGTGACCGTGATTCTCGCCGCCGGCGGACGGTGCTACCGGGAGGCCGAGGAGCGGGGCGAGCTGTCGACGAACCATCCGGGAGCGACGGGAGAGGTGACGAAGATCGCGCTCTCGCTCGGGGCCGAGGCGCGCGACCTGGACGCGCTCCAGTACCACCCGAACGGAGGTGCCTGGCCACCGAACATGCAGGGTTACTCCATCCCCGAGACGACGCGCGCCTACGGCGCCGTCCTCCTGAACTCGGAGGGCGAGGAGTTCACCGACTCGCTCGGGCCCCGCGATGCCGTCTCCGATGCGATCTTCGCGGAGGTCGAGGCCGGCCGCGGCACCCAGACCGAGGACGGCCGCCCTGCGGTGTACCTCGACACGACCCGGATCCCGCGCGAGGACGCCGAGATCTCCCTCCCGTACATGCTGCGCCGCTACCGCGCCTCGGGCATCGATCCTCTGGCCGAGCCGATCCTCACGTATCCCGTGCTCCACTACCAGAATGGCGGCCTCAGGATCGACGAGCACGGCGAGACGACGCTGGAGGGGCTGTACGCGTGCGGCGAGATCGCAGGCGGGACGCACGGCCGCAACAGGATGATGGGGAACTCGCTGCTCGAGTGCTGCGTCTTCGGACGCAGAGCCGGGCGAGCGGCTGCAGAGAGGGCGCGGGCGTGACGGTCGCGACCGATCTCCAGCAGGTCGTCGAGGACACCGCCGCCCACCTGTACGTCTGGGCGCTGAAGGACATCCCGCAGGATCTGCGGGACGCCATCGCGGCGGCCGTCGAGCGCGAGACGTCCGTCCCTGGGCGGCGAGTGCTCGAGACGATCGTCCGGAACGTCGAGGTCGCCGAGGAGAGGCAGAACCTCGTCTGCCAGGACACCGGGATCGCAGTGTACGCCTGCAGGGTCGGCGAGCACTTTCCACTCCATCCGGCGCGGATCTACGACGCGCTCAAGACCGGCACCGAACGCGCGACCGTCGAGCATCCGCTCCGTTCGAACGCCGTCCACACCATCACGCGCGAGAACACCGGCCCGAACACCGGGCACCGGCTGCCGATCGTCCACTGGGAGTTCATCCCGGACTGGGACGGGCTCGACGTCAAGTGCGTCCCCAAGGGATCTGGCTCCGAGAACATGAGCTTCCTGAAGATGTGTGTCCCCGCAGACGGCGTAAAGGGGATCAAGCAATTCGTGCTCGAGTCGATCGTCGGCGCGGGCGGCAAGCCGTGTCCGCCCGGGATCGTCGGCGTCGGTATCGGCGGATCGGCGGACTACGCCGTGTACCTCGCGAAGGATGCGATCACGCGGCCGGTCGGGACGCGGAATTCCGACCCCGTGGTGGCGGAGCTGGAAGCCGAGCTGTACGACCTGCTGAACCAGACGGGAATCGGGCCGATGGGGCTCGGCGGCGACGTGACGGTGCTCGCCGTCCACATCGAGCACGCGGACACCCACATGACGCTCAATCCCGTCGCCGTCAACTACCAGTGCTGGGCGGCCCGGCGCGCGAGCGCCCATATCTCGGCCGCCGGCGACGTCGACCTCGACCGGGAGTTCTGAGAGTGGCCTATTCCACAGGCACGCGTTCCGTCGGGACAAGCACCCTGTTGACCGGGTGCCAGGCACCCTTGAGGGAGGTTGAGGGTTGGCCGAGCACCGATTGACGTTTCCCGCCACCGAGGAGGACATCCGCAAGCTCCGCGCGGGCGATCTCGTCACGGTCGACGGCCACATCATCGGCATCCGCGACCGGACGCAGATCCGGATCTTCGACCAGGGGCAGGAGCCGCCGCTCGACCTGAGCGGCGCGTTTCTCCTCCACACGGCGCCCAACGTCCGCCGGCTCGGGCCGGGGAAGTACGAGCCGCTCTGCATCGGCACGACGACAAGCGCGCGCATGGTGCGCTTCACCGAGCCGCTCGGCGAGCGCTACGGCGTGCGCGCGATCTGCGGCAAGGGCGGCCTGCCGGACGAGGCGATCGAGCCGATGCGCAAGCACGGGATGGTCTACTTCGCGATCGTCGGCGGCGCGGCCGCGCTCGAGACGACCCAGATCGAGGAGATCGAGGAGGTCGCTTGGGAGGACCTCATGCCCGAGTGCCTGTGGAAGTTTCGCGTCAAGGACTTCGGTCCGCTCTGGGTCGGCATCGATTCGCACGGAGGCTCGCTCTTCCACGACGTCCAGGAAGCGGCGCAGAAGCGATTGGAGGAGCTCGTTGCGAACCTTTGACCTCGGCCTCCCGGCGCGCGACGGCGGCCTGACGCACGTGATCGACAAGGGCCTCGGCCCGCGTGGGTGGGAGGACGTCCTGGAGACGAGCGGCGACTACATCGACATCGTCAAGCTCGGCTGGGGAACGAGCTACGTCACGCCCAACCTGCGCCGGAAGCTGGATGTGCTGCGCGGAAAGCCGGTCGTGATCGGCGGGACGTTCTTCGAGGTCGTCTGGCTCAAAGGGAAGGTCGACGAGTACAAGCGCTGGCTCGGCGATCTCGGCATCACGCACGTGGAGATCTCCGACGGCGTGGTCGACATCCCGCGTCCGGAGAAGCTCGAGCTGATCGAGGACTTCGCGCGGGACTTCACGGTCCTGTCCGAGGTGGGCTCGAAGGATTCGGTGGTGGAGTTCACGATGGACGAGTGGCGTTCGTGGATGCGCGAGGAGCTCGACGCCGGTGCCTGGAAGGTGATCACCGAGGCCCGCGAGGGCGGAACAGCCGGGATCTTCGACGCGAGCGGCGAGATGAGGACCGAGCTCGTCGAGGGGATCGCCGATGCCGTGCCGTTCGAGCACGTGATCTTCGAGGCGCCGACGAAGTCCGCCCAGGTCTGGTTCATCAAGCGCCTCGGCCCGAGCGTGAACCTCGGCAACATCCCGCCCGACGAGGTGATCCCGCTCGAGACCCTCCGGCAAGGGCTGCGCGGAGACACGCTGAAGGAGGTGCACCTTGGCGAGCGTAGGCTCACGCACTGAGCCGTTTAAGGAGGGGGCTCGCGGGGGAACCCTGGGTTCCCC
>JACDER010000136.1 GCA_013816275.1 Actinomycetota bacterium
TCGCTCCGCCTGCCGAGCTTCACCGTCTCGACCGAGGCCGTCTTTGCCGCCGAGGGAGAGCGGCTTTCGATCCGCCACGATGCCGGCGAGAGCGCGGCGCCGTACGTCGCGGGGACGTTGCTCGCCATCCGCGCCGTCCCCGGTCGCGTCGGGCTCACCCGCGGACTCGACCGCCTGCTCGAAGGATGAAGCTCTGGGCGGGCACGCCGTACGAGTACAGCCGACGCGCGGACGGTCTCGTCTTCACCGCGGGCGCCTGTCCTCTTGACGAGAACGGCGAGGTCGTCTCGCCGGGCGACGTTGTCGGCCAGGCCGAGCGGACTCTCGAGAACCTCCTCGCGGCGCTTCAAGAAGCTGGAGTCGGCACGGACTCGCTGCTGAAGACGACCATCTACGTCGCCGCGGAAGACCGGTCCGATCTCGTCCGCGTCTGGGAGGTGGTGGCGGCCCGGCTCGGTCGCGCACCGAGCACGTTGCTCGGAGTGTCCTTACTCGGGTATCCGGGGCAGCTCGTCGAGATCGAGGCAGTGGCTACGGCGGAGCAAGCAACCGGTCCTCCGACAGCCTGACCGGGCTCCGGACGGCGACGGCCAGACGCCCCTTCACGGTCCACGGCCGCATCGGCACGAGCTGCCCCAGCGGCCCGCGCGGATCGAATTGCGTGCCGATCGCGTTGGAGGTGCCGGCGGCCGCGGAGCGGCCATAGGCCCAGAGCGCCCGGCCAACGTCGGCGCGCTCCGGGGCGTGCCACAGCCGTGAGACCGACGCCGTACGAAGCACACCCTCGCGGGGCAACAGGCGCACCATCAGGTTGAGCGCTCGCAGGACGGGCGGAACGTGCTCGACGACGATCGACTGGAGGCGCGCTCCCTCGAACAGCTCGCACCCTCCGACCACCCGGCCGCCTTCCAGCGCCAGGAGCTGGCGCTGCACGCGCTCACCGAACGGAGCCCGTCCGGCCCGCCCGCGGAGCGACGACGCCGTCTCCGGGATCCTGAGGTTCCAGCCGCTCTCGAACGCGTCGAGTCCAGCGGCCGCCTCCTCCCACTCCGAGTCCTCCCGCGGCTCACGGATCTCGAGACCCCTCGGAGCCCCGTGTCTCCCGACGCGGAAGCCGGGGAGCACGAGCGTCCCGAAGATCTGCGTCGCCCATTTCCGCGCATTGGCAAACGAGCCTTCGTTTCCGGTCTGGATACCGGCGGCGATCACCGCGTCCGGCCCCGCGCGTTCCAGTCGCCACTCGGTCAGGGCCGTGGCGATCCCGCGGCGCCGGTAGTCGGCGTGCACCATCAGGTTGTTAAGCCGCGCGCACCGACGGATCTCACCCTCGATCTCGGCCTCGCCGAACACGACGATCGCGCCTCCCACGACGAGCCCATCCTTCGTCTCGGCCAGCACCCACTCCGAGTCGGGGTGGAGGGTGCGCCACGCTTCGAACGGGTCACGCAGATACCGAACTGCCAGCTGGACCGAACCGGTGTCCGCGCTGGCGGCGGCGAGCGCTGTCAGCGCCTCGCCGTCGCCCTCCCTCGCGGGGCGCAGGACGTAATCCCCCTCTGGAGGCAACCGCTACTTCGGCGGGAGCGAGCGGGCGTAGGAGACGCCGCGCTCGACCCACGCCGAGAGCTCCTCGTCGGCCTCCACGTCCTCCGAATCCACGCGCAGCCAGCCGGCCATCGACCGGCCGCCCATCTCCATCAGACGAGCGGGAGACGACTCGATCAGCGAGTCCGACTCGGCCGGGTCGACGCGCACGAGCAGGCCGCCCTGGCCGCTCGCGCCCACGGCCATGTTGCCGCCGACGAGGAAGGCGTGGCCACCGAACATCGTCTTCTCGGTGAGGCCGGATTCGTCCGCGACGAGGTCGCGGATGCGGGCGGCGAGGGCTTCGTCGTAGGCCATCGCTCCGCGGAAGCTCAGCCCTTCTTGGTCACCCGGAAGGATCCGCGCATGAACGGGTGGATCCGGCAGAAGTACGTGTAGGTCCCCGCCGGCAACGTCTTCGGCGTCTGCCACGTGTTGCGGTTCGCCGCGGGCGTGAACCCCGCAGGCCCATACCCGAGCTCGCCCGAGTCGAACGAGATCTTTGCGTCCGCGAGCGGATACGCGATCCCCGTCTTCTTGTTGCAGGGGGCCTTGCACGCGGTGATGGTGTGGTACGCCGCGGCGCGCCAGTCGATCGTCGCGGTGGAATCGAGGTTTGTGAAGAGCAGCGACTTTCCCGCCTTGACGGCCGGCGGACGCCCTTTGCGTCCGGCCGCGCCGAGATTCCCGCGGGCGTAGATGTAGTGGAGGATGTCCACCTTCGAGACGGGAGGGCCTGCCAGGAGCTTGCGTGCGTCCGGGCCGACGGAGCCGGTGCCTCCGTGGTTGTCGTTCTCCGCGAGGTGGCCGTGCGTGACCAGGCCGAGCGTGTCGATGCTGCCGGAGAACGGATCGACCGCCTCAGGCCTGATCCCGTCTGCGACGAAGAGCACGTCGATCCCCATCGACTCGTACCAGGAAGCCCGGCCCGAGTCGTAGGTCGCCGAGAGGTCGAGCCGGTCGCCCTTCCGCACGGCGACACGCCACTCGGGCTTCGTCCCGGTCATGGAAACGTCCCACGAGACCGCACCCGCGGGCTCCCAGTACTTCGCCTCCGACCGGAACAGCAGCTTCTCCTGCCCGTCACGCGTGGACGTCAGATCGGTCCAGAGCCCGCCGGGGTGAAGATGGCCCGCGGCCGAGACGATCGTCATGTCGGACGCCGCCGTGTACGTGTGCGCAGGGCCGATCGCCTTGCGCTCGTCGCCCTGGGCCTGGTCGGGGAAGGTGTACCGACCGCCTGACCCGCCACCCCTGAGGACGTCGAACACGGGATAGGCCCTGATCCCGGCCACGTCCATCCAGAGCGGCCTGACCCGGGTGATGCCCGCCGCCGCGGCTTCGCTGTCCGGCAGGAAGTCGATGTCATAGGTCAGGTAGACATCGGTCGGGCTGGCCGTGAGGTCGTGGATCATGTAATTCATCAGCCACAGGTCCTTGGGGTCGTGGTGCAAGCCGTAGCCGGTCGGCACCGTGAACGCCGTCTTCTCCTCGCCGGCCGCGAACGTCGGGACGCCCTTGATCAGCCAGACGCCGTGGTGGAGGTGGACGACGTCGACGCCCGGCACCTTCCCGCTCTTCGCGAAGACCAGATTCGGCGCGAACCTCGTGATGAAGCCCGGCACCTGCGGCTTGTTGTTGTTGATCTGGACCTCGATCGTGTTCTGGCCGGCCGCGACCTTGATCGGGCCGAACTGGTAGTGGAGATGCTGGAGCCCCGGGTAGTCGGCAGCCTTCAGCAGTTCGAGCTGCTGCTTGGCGCCGGGCGCCGAGGCGGTCGCAACCAGGACGGCTACGAGAGCGACGACGACAAGAGAGAGTGCGCGGAGCATGTGGACGGGACCAGGGTAGCGACCCGAAGGCCTATCTAAGCATTCATCAGCTTTGGCAAGACTACTGGGTCCTAGCTCTTCTCCCAGACCGAGATGTGCTTCGTGCTCTCGCTCGTGAAGGGCTCTCGGCTCCAATCGCTCCACCGGTCACGCAGCCGCATTCCCGCAAGCTCCGCCATCAGGTCGAGCTCCGCGGGCCACGCGTAGCGGAAGGGCATCGAGAAATGCTCGACCCGTCCGTCGACGACCACGAAGTGATGCGAGATCAGCCCCTGATTGGCCACGTCGTACTCGTCGATCCCGAATCTCGTCTCGCTCAGGTGAAAGACGTTCGCCGTCGCCCCTGGCGGAAGCCGCCGCAGGCCCGGGACCTCGAGCTCGATCACGAAGCACCCGCCGGGCTCCAGGTGCGCCGCCGCGTTCCGGAAGCACGCGACCTGAGCCGCCTGTGTCGTCAGGTTCGAGATCGTGTTGAAGACGAGGTACGCGAGCGCGAACGAGCCGTCTGCCTGCGCCGTCGCGAAGTCGCCGATGGTGACGGGGATGTCCTCACCGCCCGGCTTCGCGCGTAGCCTCGCGAGCATCGCTCGCGAGAGCTCGAGCCCGTGCACCGGCACCCCGCGCTGCGCGAGCGGGAGCGCGATCCGGCCCGTCCCGATACCGAGCTCGAGCGCCCGCCCCGTCCCTGCACTATCGGCGAGGAAGTCGACCGCGGGGTCGATGACCCTCGGATCGAACATGTCCGCGGCCGACTCGTCGTACCGCGCGGCGACGCGCTCGTCGAAGTACCCGTCAGCGTCCATCAGGCCCGGCGCAGGGCGATGCCCGTCATGATTTCGCGAACGACGCGCTCGGCCGCAAGCGCCGTGATGTCGAGGGAGCCGATCTTCGAGGGGCAGACCTCGACGACCTCCGCCCCCACGAGCGAGACGCTCCACGCGATCGTTCGACATGCCCACAGGAGATCGGCCGTGGTCATGCCGCCCGGCTCAGGCGTCCCGGTCCCGGGCGCGAAGGCGGGATCGAGCACGTCGATGTCCACCGACAGGAAGACCGGCCCGTCTCGAACGACGTCGATCGCGCGCCGGACGACCTCCGCGATCCCGACCTCCTGGACGTCATGCATGAAGAAGCTCGTGATTCCGCGCTCGGCCTGCCAGTCGAACTCGGCTTTGCCCGGCCAGTAGCCGCGCAGGCCGACCTGGACGTAGCGGCT
The DNA here is from genome assembly GCA_013816275.1 of Actinomycetota bacterium. Taxonomy (GTDB): domain Bacteria; phylum Actinomycetota; class Thermoleophilia; order Gaiellales; family Gaiellaceae; genus JACDER01. The sequence continues at coordinate 4,633 of JACDER010000136.1, forward strand.
CGCGTCGACCGCGCCTGCTTCGACGAGGCGGAACATCGGAGTGCCGTGCGAGACCTCGACGCCGTACACCTCGCGGCCGGTGTCGGTATGCGTATCGAAGTGGATGAGCCCGACCGGCCCGTGCGCCGCGGCGCACGCGCGAATGTCGGGCTCGGCAATCGAGTGGTCGCCTCCGAGCACGATCGGCACGGCGCCGGCGGCCACCACCTCCCCGACGACTCGCTCGATCGCCGCGTGCGTCGACACGGGATCACTCGGGATGACCGGCGCGTCGCCGAAGTCGACCATCCGGAGCACCTTCGAGGCGTCCACCTTTGCCTCGAGGTGTGGCCCCCAGGGACAGCTCGCCGCGCGAATCGCCCGCGGGCCGAAGCGCGCGCCCGGACGGTCAGACGTCAGGTCATCGGTGGGCGCGCCGACGACGGCGACGTCGATTCCGGCGAGCTCGGCGGGATCCTCCGTCCAGGGCAGCGCTCCGAAGGTGAGCAG
>JACDER010000137.1 GCA_013816275.1 Actinomycetota bacterium
GTCCTCGATGATCCCGTCGAGGACGATCGTCGGCTCCCATCCCGTCGCAGCTCTGATCTTCTCGGTCGAGGGCGCGCGGTGGAACATCTCCTCCTCGATCCCGCGCGGATAGACGTCCTCGTACGGAACAAAGACCATCTCCGACTCGCTCTCGGTCAGCTCCTTCACGCGCTGCGCGAGCGCGGCGATCGAGATGCGGTCCGTGCTCCCGACGTTGTAGATCTCGCCCACAGTCGACGGCTCGTCCACGAGCCCCTTGAGCCCGCGAACGACGTCCGAGACGTGGCAGAAGCACCGCGTCTGGGAACCGTCCCCGTGCACTTCGAGCGGCTCTCCCGCGAGCGCCCAGTGGACGAAGCGCGGGATGACGTTCCCGTACTGGCCGCTCTGGCGCGGGCCGACCGTGTTGAAGAGGCGCGCGATCACGCAATCGAGCCCGCGCTCCTGGTGCAGCGCGAGCGCGAGGAACTCGTCGATTGCCTTCGTGTCCGCGTAGGCCCAGCGCCGGGCGGTCGTGGGACCGTAGATCCGCCGCGCGTCCTCGACGAGGAGGCTTTCCTCGGGGTGGTCGCCGTAGACCTCCGACGACGACGCGACCAACACTCGCTTTCCGAAGCGACTGCAGTACTCGAGCACGTTCTCGGTGCCCTGGATGTTCGTGAGCAGCGTGTGGCCCGGCTGCTCGACGATCAGCTGAACGCCGACCACGGCCGCCAGGTGGTAGACGACGTCGCACTTGTGGACGAGCTCGCTGACCGCGCTCGGCGAGAGGACGGACTCGACCACGAGATGGAACTCGGGCCGTCCTTCCAGCTGTCTGACGTTCTCGGTCGAACCGGTCGACAGGTCGTCGAGCGCGAACACCTCCCACCCGTCGGCGAGGAGGAGCTCCGCGAGGTGCGACCCGATGAAGCCCGCCCCGCCTGTGACCAACGCTTTCGGCACGGGCCCAACCGTACCGCCGTGAAACTACGTCTGCGCCGGATCGAAGCGCTCCGCCGGGGCCGCAACCAGGCGTCGGCCTCACCCGACCCGTCCGCTACGATTGCCCAACCTCGACCTGCGGACGGGCGGCCGTCCGTCCTCCAGGCCGATAGGAAAGGAGCTCGGGGTTGTTCGAACGGTTTACAGAACGGGCTCGACAGGTTGTCGTCCTGGCCCAGGACGAAGCGCGCGCCCTAAAGCACAACTACATCGGCACGGAGCACATCCTCCTCGGCCTCCTGCGTGAGGAGGAAGGCCTGGCCGCGCGCGTTCTCGAGTCGCTCGACATCACCGTCGAGGAGGTGCGCGCGCAGGTCGCCCGCATCGTCGGCCAGGGCGACGAGGTGACCACGGGCCAGATTCCGTTCACTCCCCGCGCCAAGAAGGTGCTCGAGCTGGCGCTCCGCGAAGCGCTGTCGCTCGGCCACAACTACATCGGCACCGAGCACATCCTGCTCGGCCTCGTGCGCGAGAACGAGGGCGTTGCCGCCCGGATCCTGCTCGACTTCGACGCAGATGCGGAAAAGATTCGTAACGAAATCATCCGGATGCTGTCCGGCCCGGGCCGGCGCCAGCAGCAGGGCGGGCCGCCCGGCGAGAAGTCGAAGAGCTCGAAGCTGCTCGACCAGTTCGGCCGCAACCTGACCAAGCAGGCTTCCGAGGGCAAGCTCGACCCGGTGGTCGGCCGCCAGACCGAGATCGAGCGCGTGATGCAGATCCTGTCGCGCCGCACGAAGAACAACCCCGTTCTGATCGGCGAGCCGGGCGTGGGGAAGACCGCGGTCGTCGAGGGGCTCGCCGCGCGCATCTCGGCCGGGAACGTGCCGGAGCTCTTGAAGGGCAAGCAGATCTACACGCTCGACCTGGCCGCTCTGGTCGCCGGCTCGAAGTACCGCGGCGAGTTCGAGGAGCGCCTGAAGAAGGTGATGAAGGAGATCACCCAGCGCGGAGACATCATCCTGTTCATCGACGAGCTCCACAACCTCGTCGGCGCGGGCGCGGCCGAGGGCGCGATCGACGCGGCCTCGATTCTGAAGCCGGCGCTGGCACGCGGCGAGCTGCAGACGATCGGCGCGACGACGCTCGACGAGTACCGCAAGTACCTGGAGCGCGACGCTGCGCTCGAGCGCCGCTTCCAGCAGATCCGCGTCGAGGAGCCGAGCGTCGACGAGACCGTCCAGATCCTGCGCGGGCTGCGCGACCGCTACGAGGCGCACCACCGCTGCAAGATCTCGGACGACGCGCTCGAGGCGGCCGCCGTATTGTCGTCTCGCTACATCCAGGACCGCCACCTGCCCGACAAGGCGATCGACCTGGTCGACGAGGCCGCCTCGCGCATGCGGATCAAGACGATGAGCGCGCCGCCGCGCTACCGCGAGCTCGAGGAGGAGATCGAGAAGGTCCGCAAGGACAAGGAAGACGCGATCGAGCAGCAGGAGTTCGAGAAGGCCGCGAGCCTCCGCGACAAGGAGCGCAAGCTGACGCAGAAGAAGCGGGAGCTCGAGGAGAGCTGGCGCGAGAGCGAGGGCGCCGAGCAGCCCGAGATCGGCGAGGACGAGATCGCCGACATCGTCTCCATGTGGACGGGCATCCCGGTGTTCAAGCTGACCGAGGCCGAGTCGGAGCGGCTCGTGAAGATGGAGGACGAGCTGCACAAGCGCGTCATCGGCCAGCACGACGCGATCGTCGCCGTGTCGCGGTCGATCCGCCGCGCCCGTGCCGGCATCAAGGATCCGAAGCGGCCGACCGGCTCCTTCATCTTCCTCGGCCCGTCTGGTGTTGGAAAGACGGAACTGGCGCGCACTTTGGCCGAATTCATGTTCGGCGACGAGGAAGCGATGATCCAGATCGACATGTCGGAGTACATGGAGAAGCACTCCGTGTCCCGGCTTGTGGGCTCGCCCCCGGGCTACATCGGCTACGACGAGGGCGGCCAGCTGACCGAATCCGTCCGCCGCAAGCCCTATTCGGTCGTCCTCTTCGACGAGATCGAGAAGGCGCATCCAGACGTGTTCAACATCCTGCTCCAGATCCTGGAGGACGGGAAGCTGACGGACGCGCAGGGGCGCAAGGTCGACTTCCGCAACGTCGTGGTGATCATGACCTCGAACATCGGCTCGGCCTCGATCTCGAAGAACCAGTCGCTCGGCTTCTCGATCGGCGATGAGGAGGGGCTCTCGTACGACGACATGAAGAGCCGCGTGATGTCCGACCTGAAGCGCGTCTTCCGGCCGGAGCTGCTGAACCGGATCGACGAGATCATCGTCTTCCCGAAGCTGACGAAGGACGAGATCATCCAGATCGTCGACCTGCTACTCCAGCGCGTGCGCGAGCAGATGACCCAGCACGAGGTGACGATCGAGCTGACCGAGGAGGCGAAGGAGCTACTGGTCGACCGGGGCTACGACCCCGCGATGGGCGCGCGGCCGCTACGGCGGGCGATCCAGCGCTACATCGAGGATCCGCTCGCCGACTTCGTGCTCGGCCGTGAGCTGCTTCCCGGCTCGACGATCGTCGTCGCGCGGAAGAACGACGAGGAGGTCGACATCGACGTGATTCCGCCGACCATCCCGGAGGACGTCGCGAACGTCACCGTCCCGCCCGAGGAGCCGCGCTCCGAGGACGAGGAGCGGGAAGAGCACGAGGCCGAGTAGCGCCGTCACGACGGCAGACGGACTTTCGTCGCGGGCTTGGCGGGTGACAGCACGCGGGTCGCGGTGGTCCGCGTCGGCGGCTGGCTGGGCGGGGTGGCGTTACAAGACATTGGAAATCTGAAGCCGACCGGGGAGCTTCCGCTCTGGACGCGCAACTGCGGCCCGCCACTGGTTCGTACGCGGCTTCTTCGACGGGTTTCTACCGACCGATGCCGGCGTACGGGATGGCGGCCGTCAGAATCAGCCAGCACCGCTCGCGAAGTTCATGATGAGGTAGGCACACGCCCGCACGCAGAGCACGCATCCGAGTAGACAACTCGGTTGCCGTGCGCGATCATCGCTCCGTGCGCGTTGTGGTTCTTGCCGGGTGCTCTGCCCTTTTGCTCTTCGCCGCGTCCGCCGCGGCCGAGAAGGCGCATTTCGGGTACCCCAACTCGATCATCCTCATCGGCCACTCCGGAGGGACGGGCTACGGCTCGGACCCGAACCGGCCGGGGGCGGACGCGATCGAGAACTCCTGGGCGACGGGGACGAATCCGGTCGTCGACAGCGTGTATCTCCGCATCCTCGCCCAGAACGCGGGCATCCGGAACCACGCGGTCAATTCCGCACGCGACGGAGCGAAGATCCGCGACATCCTGGGTCAGGCCGCTGGCGCCACCAGACTGAAGACAAAACCCGAGCTCGTGCTGATCCAGGGAATGGACAACGACATCACGTGCTCGGGCGACCAGGCGGCTCACCTCGCCGACTTCAAGACGACGTTTACGAAGGTCCTGCGGACCCTGTCCCGGGGGCTACCGAACGCTCGCATCTTCGTTACGAGCCAGCTTGGAAGGCCCCTTACCTATGCCCGCGCCATCCAGAGCGTTCCGGATGCGCGTCAGACCCAGACGGGGACCGGTCCATGCGATCTCTTCGACCAGGCGGGGAACATCGCTCTCGAGCACGTCTCGTTCCTGACCCAGATCATCGAGAGCTACGAGCATGCCGAGGCCGACGTCTGCGCCGGCTACGTCCATTGCCGGTACGACGGCGGCGCGATGGCGAGCGGAGTGGACCAGCTCGAGTACCTAGGCCCGGACTTCAGCCATCTCAGCATCTCCGGCCATGGCTGGGCAGCGGCGCTCGCGTGGTCGGCGATATTCGACTTCGCCGATGCGTCTGCACCCGTCTCCCAGGCCGCGCGCGCGGGCCGGACGGTCACTCTTTCGGCGAGCGCCGACGTGGGAGTGTCGGGCATCGAGTACAAGCTCACGGCGCCGAAGAAGAAGCCCGCCAAGTGGTTCACGCGCTACACGAAGCCTCTAACGCTGAAGCACGGGTGGACTCTCACCTGGCGGGCCGTCGACGTCAACGGCAACAGCGAGGCGACGCACTCCTTGCGCGGCTGATCATCCCAGCTTCTTGACCAGGTAGGTGCACGTCTCGTGCGCCTGCCGCTCGACTCCCTGCTCGTCGAGGTAC
>JACDER010000138.1 GCA_013816275.1 Actinomycetota bacterium
CGCCGGCTGCAGCGTCTCGACCTGGGCGATCGCCTGGGCACGCCGGATCTGGTCGACCCCGAAGTTGGACACGCCGATGTGGCGGACGAGCCCCTGCTCCTTCAGCTCGGCGAACGTCGTCCATCCCTCCTCGATCTCCTCGTCGGGGATTGGCCAGTGGATCTGGTAGAGGTCGATCGCGTCCACGCCCAGCCGCGACAGGCTGCCCTCGACCTCGCGCAAGATCGAGTCCCGCCGGAGGCTCTGGATCGTGGTGCGCCCCGGCCCCTCCGGCTGCCCGCCCTTGGTGAAGACATACGGCCGCTCCGCGAGGCCCTCCAGCGCGCGGCCGACCACCTCCTCCGAATGCCCGAACCCGTACTGCGCGGCCGTGTCGATCCAGTTCACGCCAAGCTCGAGCGCTCGGTGAATCGCGGCGATCGACTCGTCGTCGTCCTGTCTCCCCCACCCCCAGTCGTAGCCGGCCCCGCCGATCGCCCACGCGCCGAATCCGACCCGGGAGATCTCGAGGCCGGACCGCCCGAGCGGGACGGTCAGGGAGCCCACAGCGCTCCGAGGTAGACAACGGGGTCACCGGGCCGCCAGCGGGCCAGGAAACGCTGGATCGGAGGATGGAGCACGACTCCTTCGAGATCGTCCGGAGGGAAGAGCCGGTGGCCCCGCACTGCAGCGTCCTGGGAGGTCGCCTCCTCGAGCGAGTGGCCGTTCAGGTCGCCGGCGAAGATGATGTGGACGACGTGCCTGGCGGCGAAGCTCTTCACGGGGTCGATCGAGTCCACGATCGCGATCGGGCCTTCGAAGGGAATGTTCTCGTCGATTCCGACCTCCTCCAGGAGCTCGCGTCTCAGCGCGTCGACCAGGCTCTCCCCCGACTTGACGCCGCCGCCCGGCAGCAGCCAGTACTCCTTCCCCGGCTTCTCGTGCCGGCAGAGCAGGAGCCGGTCCCGCCAGCGGAGAGCGGCGGACACTCGGATGCGTGGCTCGATCGCCATCAGACGGCCGACGAGCCGAAGCCGCGCTCGCCCCGCTCGCTGCCGGGTAGCTCGTCCACCTCCACCAGCTCGAGAGCGGGAACCGGCACGATCACGAGCTGGGCGATGCGCATCCCCGGCTCGACCGTGAACGCCTCGCTCGAGTCAGTGTTCAGAAGGATGACCAGGATCTCGCCGCGATAACCGGCGTCGATCAGGCCCGGAGAGTTGACGATGGTGATCCCGTGCCGTGCGGCGAGGCCGGAGCGCGGCTGCACGAAGCCGGCGTGCCCGTCCGGGATCGCGACTGCCAGCCCGGTACGAGCGGCCACGCGCTCACCTGGACCGAGCGTGACGCGGTCGCAGGTAACGAGATCGAGGCCGGCATCGCCGGCATATGCCCGGTCCGGCAGCACCGCATCGGGGCGGAGCCGCTGAACGTGGAGCTTCACGCGCCCGACGCCGCCGGCGCCTCTGCTTCGGCGACGAGATACCGCGCGAACCGGCGGAGCTCGCGGCGCGGCAGACGGGCGAGCACCAGGACTCCCTCGGCGAGATCGGAACGCTCCTCGATCGGCGCCCCGAGCGCGTACAGCTCGTTCAACTTCGCCCCGTCCTCGTAGGGAATCAGCAGCCTGACCGGCTCGAAGCGATCGGCGAAGCGATCCGCGATCCGGCCCTGCAGCTCCTCCAGCCCCTCCCCGGTCTGCGCGGAGACCTGCACCGAGCCGGGAAAGCGGTTCGCCAGTCTTTTGCGTCCAAGGGCGTCCAGGGCGTCGACCTTGTTCAACACCAGCTCGCGCGGGAGGTCGTCCGCTCCGATCTCGGTCAGGACGGCGTTGACGGCGGCCATCGTCTCCTCGATCTCTTCGTCCGAGGCCGACGCATCGACCACCTGAAGGACGAGATCGGAGAGGAGCGTCTCCTCGAGCGTCGCCGCGAAACCCTCCACCAGTTGGTGCGGCAGGCGGCGGATGAATCCCACGGTGTCGGTGACGAGGTAGCGGCGGCCGTCGTGCTCGAACGCTCTCGTCGTCGGGTCGAGCGTCTCGAACAGGCGGTTGTTCACCGATACTCCCGCGCCGGTGAGCGCGTTCAGGAGCGTCGACTTGCCCGCGTTCGTGTAGCCGGCGAGCGCGACGGTCGGGACCTCGTTCTGGACGCGCGCCTTCCTGCGGGTCTCGCGCTGCTTGCGCAGCTCCTCGAGCCGTCGCTTGAGCAGGACGATGCGCCTGCGGGCCAGCCGCCTGTCGGTCTCGAGCTGCGCCTCGCCGGGGCCGCGCGTTCCCACTCCGCCCCCGACCGCGGTGGCCGCGCCGCCCGCGACCCGCTCGAGGTGCTGCCAGAGGCCGCGCATGCGAGGCAGGTTGTATTCGAGCTGCGCCAGCTCGACCTGGAGCTTGCCCTCGGCGCTGCGAGCGTGCTGCGCGAAGATGTCGAGGATCAGCTGAGTGCGGTCGACGACGCGCGCGCTGAGCTCGTTCTCGAGCGTGCGCTGCTGCGGAGGGCTCAGCTCGTCGTCCACGAGCAGCGACTCGGCTTGTGCGTCGCCGTACGCCTGCTTCAGCTCCTCGAGCTTGCCCTTGCCGACGTACGTCCGGCGATCGGGGTGCACCCGGCTCTGGACGAGCGTTCCCACCGGGTCCACGCCGGCCGTGCGCGCGAGCTGGCCGAACTCGTCCATCTCGGCGCTCGAATCGGAGCGCGGAGCCAGCACGGCGACGAGAAATCCCCGCTCCGGATCCGCCCCCGGAGCAGCGTCGGGCTGGCGTTGGGTCATCGGTGCACCTAGACGATTATGCCCCGTGGAACGACGTCCCGGCGAGCGCGGTCTCGATCCGGGAGACCGCCTCTTCCAACCGGTCGTCGGGAACGGTCAGCGAGATCCGCACGAATCCCTCGCCGCTCGGCCCGTACGCCGAGCCGGGAGAGACGACCACCGCCGCCCGTTCGAGCACGAGCTCGGAGAAGCTGCCTGACGTGTAGCCCTCCGGCACGCGCGCCCAGAAGTACGGGGTGGCGAGCGGAGGCGTGACGTGGAGCCCGATGGAGCGCAGAGCGTCGGCGACGAGATCTCGCCGGCGCTCGTACACCTCGGACATCTCCGCCGGAAAGTCGCGAGCCTCCGTAAGGGCCGCGGCGGCGGCGGCCTGCATCGCCTCGAACATCCCCGAGTCGATGTTCGTCTTCAGCTGCCGGTAGCGCTCGACCACCTCGGGGTTTCCCGCCATCAGCGCACACCGCCAGCCGGTCATGTTCCACCCCTTCGAGAGGGAGAAGATCTCGACGCCGACGTCCTTCGCTCCCGGCGTCTGCAGGAAGCTCGGAGCCCGGTAGCCCTCGAAGCAGATCTCCGAGTACGCGTTGTCGTGGACGACGATCAGCTCGTGCTCGCGCGCGAATTCGACAGCCTCGTCGAAGTAGCCCTCGCGCACGATCGCCCCGGTCGGGTTGTTCGGATAGTTGAGGAAGAGCAGGTTGGCGCGGGCTGTGACATCCCCCGGGATCGATCCGAGATCGGGCAGGAAGCCGTTCTCCTCCGCGAGCGGAAGGTAGTACGGCTCGGAGCCGGCGAACAGCGGGCCTGACGTATACGGCGGGTAGCCAGGGTCCGGCGAGAGGCAGAGGTCGCCCGGGTCGAGGCAGATGAGCGCGACGTGCGAGACGCCCTCCTTCCCGCCGAGGACCGGGACGATCTCCCCGTTCGGATCCAGGTCGACTCCGAACCGGTCGCGGTAGAAGGAGGCCACCGCCTCACGGAAGGCTTTCGTCCCGTGATTCGTCGGATAGTCGTGGGTTGCCGGGTCGTGCATCGCGCGCGCAGCGGCCTCGATCACCGGTTCGGGAGTGGGCAGGTCGGGATCGCCGATGCCGAGGCTGATGACGTCGATCCCCTCGGCCTCCATCGACGAGATCCTCCGCTCGAGCTCGGCGAAGAGATACGGCGGAACCTGGTCCAGGCGCTTGGAGAACCTCACAGCTCGAACTCGTCCGCCAGCTCCACCCAGCAGATCTGCTGCGCCGGCCCGGTCAAGCGCGCGTTCCGACCTTCCAGGTCGACCCTGAGGTCTCCACCGGCCAGGCGAACCGTTACCGGGCTCTCGCACCAGCCGTACGCCACCGAGGCCGCGGCAGCGGCGACCGAGCTCGTCCCGGAGGAGAGCGTCTCCCCCGCTCCGCGTTCCCAGACGCCGACCGTGATGTCGTGCTCGCCGTCGACGCGCAGGAGCTGGACGTTGGTGCGCGCCGGGAACCGTTCGTGCCGTTCGACGAGCGGGCCAAGGCGCAACAGCTCGTCCCGGTCGAAGCCGTCGCGGCGGATGACGGCGTGAGGATTTCCGACGGAGACCGGAACGAGCTCGACCGCCTCGCCTCCGACATCGATCGTCTCGGTCTCCCCCACTTCGACCTCGCCCATGTCCATCTCGACCTCCAGCCCTCCCCGCATCCGCGCACGCACTTCGCGGGGGCCGACCCGGATCACCACTTCGTCCTCGCCGCTCCCGCGCGCGAGCCAGCGGGCGGCGATGCGGGTTCCGTTCCCTGACAGCTCGGCGGTCGAGCCGTCCGGGTTCCAGATGACGACCTCCGCCTCCGCGTCGTTCGCGGACACCACCTCCACGATCCCGTCAGAGCCCACGCCGAAGTGGTAGTCGCAGATCTTCTGCACTCGCTCGGGGGTCAGCGGAACGTCGAGCTCAGCCCGCTTGGCCAGCAGGTAATCGTTGCCGAGTCCGTGCCACTTCGAGAATCTCATCCGCCACCTCGCCCGGGGGGCGATCGGCATCCAGGCTAACAAGGCCGGATATCCGCCGCATCCACTTGCGCTGATAGCTCGCATAGCGGCGGGTGCGGAGGATGATCGCGGCCTCGGCGTCCTCCGGCGAGAGCGTTGCGAGCTCTTCGAGCCCGAGCGCCTGGCGCGCCGTCTGCGAGATCGGCTGCTCGAGCGCGCGTCGCACCTCGTCCTGGACCCCGGCCTCGAACATGGCGTGCGTTCGCTCCTCGATTCTGCGCTCGAGCTCCTCCCGCGGGACCTCGAGTCCGACGATGAGCGTCGGATGCCGTGTGTCGCCGGCCCAGAGGCGATCTCGATCGGGTGCCAGGGAATGCCCGGCCTCGGACAGCTCGAG
>JACDER010000139.1 GCA_013816275.1 Actinomycetota bacterium
TCCTCGACGACCACGGCCACGTTCGACATCAGCCGGGCGATGTCCTCCGGCAGCGAGTCGAGGGCTTCCCCGACCAGATCCTCGAATTCGGTTTCGATGGGAGGATTGTGCTTGCAGCGCTCGTCTACACCTGATAGGAACGACACACACAACCGGGGAGGATGTGAGATGACCGAGGTACTGGCCACCGGCCTGGACGAGCTGCAGGGAGCCGTCAGGGGCGCCGTGATCGGCCGCGGCGACCCCCGCTACGACGAGGCGCGGATCCTCTTCAACGCGATGATCGACAAGCGCCCGGAACTGATCGTGACCTGCAGGTACGCGGCCGACGTGATCGCGGCGGTCCGATTCGGCCAGGCGGCCGGCCTCGACACGGCGATCCGCGGCGGCGGCCACAACGGCGGCGGCCTCGGCTCCGTCGACGACGGACTGGTAATCGATCTCGCGCCGATGAACGGCGTGCGCGTAGATCCAGAGGCCCGGCTCGTGACCGTCGAAGGCGGCGCTTTGTGGGGCGACGTGGACCACGCGACGAACGCGTTCGGCCTGGCCGTGCCGGCCGGGATCATTTCGACCACCGGCGTCGCCGGCCTGACGCTCGGAGGCGGGACCGGCCATCTCACGCGCGGCTACGGACTGACGATCGACAGCCTCGTGTCGGCCGACGTCGTCCTCGCGGACGGCAGCTTCGTGCGCGCGAGCGAGGACGAGAACGACGACCTCTTCTGGGCGCTGCGCGGCGGCGGCGGCAACTTCGGCGTCGTCACGTCCTTCACGTTCCGGCTCAGCCCGGTCGGGAACGTCGTTGCCGGCCCGATGTGGTGGCCGATCGAGCGAGCGACCGAGATCCTCGACTGGTATCGCGGTTTCATCGGCGAGCAGCCAGAAGAGCTGGGTGGCTTCTACAACTTCCACAAGGTGCCGCCCGCGCCGATGTTCCCCGAGGAGTTCCACCTGGCAAAGGTCTGCGGCGTCGTATGGTGCTGCACGGACATCGAGAAGGCCGGCGAGCTGCTCGCGCCGGCGCGCGAGCTCGAGCCGCTCATCGACGGAGTCGGAGAGATGCCGCTGCCGATGCTGAACGCTGCCTTCGACCCGATCTACTCGCCCGGCGACCAGTGGTACTGGCGCGCGGACTTCGTCAACGAGGTCCCCGACGAGGCGGTCGAGCTGAACGCGGAGTGGGGCGAGAAGATGCCGACCTGGAAGTCCGGCATGCACCTGTACCCGATCGACGGAGCCGCATCGCGCGTCGGCAACGACGAGACCGCGTGGGCGTACCGCGACGCGAACTGGGTTCAGGTGATCGTCGGCGTCGATCCCGACCCGGCCACCGCGGGCGACCTCCGCGACTGGTGCGTCGGCTACTGGGAGGCGCTCCATCCGCATTCCGCCGGCGGTGCCTACGTGAACATGATGATGGAGGAGGGGCAGGAGCGGGTCCAGGCGAGCTATCGGGACAACTACGCGCGGCTCGCGCAGATCAAGGCGAAGTACGACCCGGATAACTTCTTCCACGTCAACCAGAACATCCATCCGGCTGCATAGGAGGGGTCGTGCCGAGGTATTTGGTCGTTCGCAAGTTCGACGTCGGTGAGGACGAGATGCCTGAGGTCGGGCGGCGCTCCCGGGTGACGATCGAGGAGGGGTACCCCGAGATCGTCTGGGAACACAGCCACGTCGTCGTGGGCGAGGACGGTCTCGTGATCACGTACTGCGTCTACGACGCACCGGACGAGGCGACCGTGAGGAACCACGCTGCCGATCTCGGGAGGCACACGCTCGAGTCGGTGTACGAGATCGCGGGCGACGTCACTCCCGCGGACTTTCCCTGATCAACTGCCGCGCATCGGGAATGTGAACGGCGGCTGCGCGCGCGAGCGCCAGCCGCCGCCTGAGCGAGGCCATCCTCTCGGAGTCATCGGCGGGGACCAGCTCCAGGGCTTCCCGGTAGAGCAGGGCGGCCTTGTCCTTCGCCCAGCCGTTCTCCGCCTGCTCGGCGGCGCGGACGAAGTAGCCGAACGCTCGCTCTGGCTCTCCGGCGGCGCGCCAGTGCCGGGCGAGCGCGGCCGCTGACTCGCCGAGCTCCGAGGTCGAGTCCTCGAAGAACTCGGCGACGCGCGCGTGGAGGGCCTTTCGCTGCGCCCGCGGGATGAGCTCGTAGGCGACCTCGCGGATCAGCACGTGCTTGAAGGAGAACTGCTGCTCGCCCTCGATGATCGACGACGTGTCGCGCACGATCAGGTCGCGCCGCTCGAGCGCTCCGAGCAGGTTGGCGTCGGTGCGCTCACCGGTCATCCGCTCGACCGCGCCCCGCCAGAACATCTTCCCGATCACCGCCGCGTCGAGCAAGAGCGTTCGCTCTGCTGCGGGAAGCGCATCGAGGCGGGCCGCGACGATCCCGCGGATGGTCGTCGGGAGGGATTCCTCGTGCGTCTCCGCCATGGTCGCGGCGAGCTGCTCGATGAAGAGCGGGTTCCCTTCCGCGGTCGCGGCGAGCCGTGACGCGCGATCGCCCTGCGGCGTCCCCAGCAGCTTCTCGGCCAGCTCCTCGGCGTCATGTGCGGCGAGCGGAGACAGGGGAAGGGCGGTGTATGCGGTCAGCCCGCCGCCCCATGAGGGGCGGGCGTCGAGGAGGTCGGGCCGGGCCAGCGCCAGGAGCATGATCGGAAGGTCGCGCAGCCGCGCTGCGAGCAGCTCGATCAGGTCGAGGAGGCCGCGATCGGCCCAGTGGATGTCCTCGAAGACGAGCATCGTTGGTCGCTCGGTGGCCACCGACTCGATGAAGCGCCGGACCGAGAAGAAGAGCGTCTCCCGGTCCTGCACGACGCCGTCCGGGTCGAGCCCGAGCAGGATCGCGAGATGCTCCGCCACGTCGGGCTCCGCCGACTCGCGCAGCTTCCGGAGACCGACCTCGGGCGGGTCGCTTTCAAAGACCCCGCACAGCTGCTTGACCTGGGTCGAGAAGGCGAAGTACGCACTACTCTCCCTGTACGGAAGGCAGCGCCCGTGCACCGAGCGGCCGCCGAGCTCGTTCACTACGCGGTCGAATTCCTGCGTCAGCCGCGTCTTTCCGATCCCCGCCGGGCCGATTACCGTGACGAGGTGCGGCGTCCGGTCGCCGCTGACGCGCTCCCAGATCCCGCGCAGGACGTCGAGCTCCCGCGCGCGGCCGACTAGGTCCCCACGGTGCCTGCGTTCGCCCGCGTCGAGCAGGGAGCGGACGGCGAGCCAGGCCTTGACCGGAGCGGCCTTGCCTTTCGCGAGGACCGCACTCGCGGCTTCGTACTGAATCGCGTCCCTCGTCGCCGCGCGCGTCTCATTTCCCACCAGCACGCCGTTCACAGGCGCGGCCGCCTGGAGCCGCTGCGCCGTGTTGACGACGTCGCCCGCGACCATCGCCTCGCCGAGCTCCGGACGGCTGCCGAGCTGGACGATCGCCTCGCCCGTGTTCACGGCGATCCGGAGCTGGAGGTCGAGGTGCAGCTGCCGCTTATCCGTCTCGAGCGCAGCGTTCCTGACCGCGAGCGCGGCTCGAACCGCCCGCTCGGCGTCGTCGCCGTAGGCCGTCGGAGCGCCGAACACCGCGACGATCGCGTCGCCGATGAACTTCTCGACTACGCCGCCGAACGATTCGAACTCCGTGCGGACGAGCTCGTGGTACGGGGCGAGGATCGCCTGGACGTCCTCCGGATCGAGGCTCTCGGACTGTGCGGTGAACCCGACCAGGTCGACGAAGACGACGGAGACCACGCGCCGCTCCTCCCGGGTGGCCCGCTCCGCGACGGCCAGCGGCTGGCCGCATGCGAGGCAAAAGCGCGCGATTTCGGGGTTGTCTTGGCCGCACGCGGGACAGGAAGCCATGCGAACAGCGTAAGCGCCATCTATCCTGTTGCGCGTGATGCGCCGGCTGCTCATAGCGGTCGCCGTTGGCCTCGTCTTCGCGCCGGCCGCGTCCGCGGACCCGGTCGCGCAGATCCTGAGAGCCGACGGAACGGTGATCGCCTCCGCCGGCCCGGGCCGGTTCGACTTTCCGCGGACGACCGGCTCGCTGCTCCACATCGGCTCCGCCTCCGTGACGGCGCGGGGCGTCGAGCTCGAAGACGTCTCGTTGCTCGGCGGGCGGATCCAGGCCGTCCGGGTGCTCGTGCCCCCGAAGGCGAAGAGAGCCCGCATCGAGGGGCTCTACGTGGACGGCCGGGTCGTCCGTCCACGTGTGAACCGGCTGGTTCCGCTGACCGCGTCCGATTACCTGATCACCTCGCAGGCCGCCGTCGGACCGAAGCGCCGGATCGGCGTCGTCGGTCTTCGCCTCTCGTTCGGCCAGCCCGCCTTCGGGCTTCCGGCCGGGACGCAGTTCCTGGTCGGCCTGCCGGCACGGCCGCAGGCCGCCCGGCCGGTCGTCCGCATCGTCCACAAGTCATCCGATCCCCTGGTCGTGCTCGGCTTCGGGGGGCTGGCCTCCCTCGCGACCTTCCACCCCTCCGACCCCATGCCCGGCGGCACGATCGGGCAGAGAGCGGTCGCGATCGCCAAGCAATATCTCGGCATTCCGTACGTGTATGCAGGCGCTGACCCGATCACCGGCTTCGATTGCTCGGGACTGACGATGTACGTCTACGAAAAGCTAGGCATCCATCTGCAGCACTGGACCGGCTACCAGATCCACGAGGGCACGCCGATACCCCGCTGGGCGCTGCAACCGGGAGATCTCGTCTTCTTCTACGACGAGGGCGGCGTGCCCGGCCACGAAGGAATCTACATCGGAAACAACCAGTTCCTTCACGCGCCCCATACGGGGGACGTCGTCAAGATCTCGACAATCGATTCGCATTACTCGGCCGTCTATGTCGGGGCCGTCAGGCCGTACTAGGTTCCTGCGCCTGGATGCGCGGACGCGGGGGAGCCACCATGGTCAAGAAGCGCAAGATCAGATACTCGAGTCACGCCATGTTCATGAGCGCTGTGGCAAGAAGACGGCTGCGTCTACCGCTTTACCTGGCGGTCCTTGTCGGATTCGCCGTGTTTGCACTGGGGGGCCTCGCGCTGACGTTGCTGCCCCGGAATGGGGGCACCCCAAAGAAGACCGAGGAGGCGTCA
>JACDER010000140.1 GCA_013816275.1 Actinomycetota bacterium
GTTGACGCTCGGGTCGATGCCTTTGAGCAGCCGGTGCTCGAACCAGTCCGGCTCGCGAATTCGGAGGACGTAGCCCGCCTCCTCGAGCGCCGGAACGTACGCGTCCTCGTCGGTCGTGTCGGCCACCACGAGAACGATGTCGATCACCGGCTTGGCGGCGAGCCCGGGAACCGAGGTCGAGCCCGTGTGCTCGACCCGGAGCGCGCGCTCGCCGAGCGCGTTGCGGATCTTCCCCTCCTCGAGCCGGTAGAGCTCCGGCCATTCCGGGTCGTACTCGACGAGCTCGACCGGCGCGCGGTGCGGCTCTCGCTCTCCGATCGTCACGGCCTCCAGGTACTCCTCGCTCGTCTGCTCAGTACCCATATCGTCAGGGTATGTCCTTTTTCCCACTCGACGGCTCCCGCGTCCTCGACCTGACGAGCTCGCTCGCAGGCCCGTACTGCACGCAGATCCTCGCCGCACTCGGGGCCGACGTGGTCAAGGTCGAGCACCCGCAGCGAGGCGACGAGACGCGGCAGTGGGGGCCGCCGTTCTGGGAGGGGGAGGGAGCGATCTTCCTCGCCGCCAATGCGGGCAAGCGCTCGCTCGCGCTCGACTTCCATGCCGAGGAGGGGAAGAAGGTCCTGTACGAGCTGGCCGACCGCGCGGACGTCGTCGTCCAGAGCCTGAGGCCGGGCCATGCGGAGAAGATCGGCTTCGGCGCGGAAGAGCTCCGCGGCCGCAATCCGCGTCTCGTCTACGCCTCGATCGGCGCCTTCGGCAACGCCGGCCCCCAGCAGGGGAAAGCGGGATACGACCCGCTCATGCAGGCGACCGGCGGGATCATCAGCGTGACCGGCGAGGCCGACCGGCCGGGCGTCCGCGTCGGCGTGTCGATGATCGACCAGACGACCGGGATGTGGGCCACGATCGGGATCCTGAGCGCGCTCTGGGAGCGCGACCGGACCGGGGAGGGGCGAGTCGTCGACGTCTCGCTGTACGAGTCGGCGATCGGCCTGGTCGCCTACCACCTGGTCGGCTACCTCGGGTCCGGGGCGGTTCCTGGGCGCCACGGCACGGCCTTCCCGCTGATCGCGCCCTACGAGGCCTTCGCCGCAAGCGACGGGGAGATCATGATCCTCGCTGCCAACGACCACCTGTTTTCAGCCCTGTGCAACGTGATCGGCTCGCCGGAGCTCGCCGCGGATCCGCGCTTTGCGACCAATCCCGACCGGGTGGCGCACCGTGACGAGCTGATCTCCCTGCTCGAGGATCGCTTCGCCGCCGAGAGCGTCGACACGTGGCTCGAGCGACTCGACGCCGCCGGTGTGCCCGCTGCCCCCGTCCACGACATGTCCCAGGTCGCGGTCGCCGAGCAAACCCGGGCGCTCGGGATCCTCCAGCCGCTCGAGCACTCCGTCGTCCGCGAGCTCCAGGCCGTGGCGCTGCCGCTCTCGACCGGTGGTGAGCGCGTGCGCCACGCGAGCGCCCCACCGACTCTCGGCGAGCACACGGGCGAGGTGCTGGACGAGCTCGGCTACTCGGCTGAGGAGATCGAGGCACTCGCGGCCTCGGGCGTCGTGCGGCTCGGGAACGGCCCCGCGCGGTAGACCTGCCCTTCGAGCGGCCGGCCGAGTAGCCCCTCCAGCCACTCCGAGACCGAGACCAGTGCATCGAGGTCGATGCCTGTGTCGATCCCGTCGCCCTCGAGCAGGTAGACGAGATCCTCTGTTGCGATGTTGCCGGTCGCCCGCGGCGCGTAGGGGCAGCCGCCGAGCCCTCCGATCGAGGTATCGAACACCGTGGCGCCCGCCTCGAGCGCCGCGACGGCGTTCGCGTAGCCCGTACTGCGGGTGTTGTGGAGGTGGACGCCGACCGGGCGGCCGTTCGCGACCCGGCGGACGAGCTCCCCTACCAGGCGCGGAGTGGCAACGCCGATCGTGTCCGCGAGGACGAGCTCGGGCGCATCCAGCTGGGCGCACAGCTCCACGACCCGTCCGGGATCGACCCGCCCCTCGAAGGGGCAGCCGAAGGCAACGCTGACGGTCGCGGTCACCGGCAGCTCCGAGACCCCCAGGATCGCCTGGGCCTGCGTCACGGCCTGGTCGAGCGACATGTTCCCGTTCCGCTGGTTGAAGGACTCCGTGGCGGCGAGCGTGCAGTCGACCCGGTCGAGCTCGGTCTCGCGCAGCCGCTCGTAGCCCTTCAGGTTGAGGACGAGACCGGCGTACTCGGTGCCCTCACGCCGCTCGACCCCGGCGACGACCTCCTCCGCGCCGGCCATCCGGGGCACGCGATCGGTGCGGACGAAGCTGACCGCCTCGATGCGCGGCACGCCGGCGGCGGCCAGGCGATTCACGAGCTCTGAGCGCGTTGCCGGAGCGAGCGTCTCCGGCTCGTTCTGGAGCCCGTCGCGGGGGCCGACGTCACAGATGGTTAGGCCTCGACTCACTGTCCCAAGAACGATACGGTTGGACCCCATGTCCGTGATGATCCTCGCCGGCACACGCAAGGGCCTCTTCCTCCTTCGCAGCGAGGACCGCCGTACGTGGACGGTCGAGGAGCCGACACTCGAGGGTTGGGACGTGTTCCACGCGGTGCAGGACCCGCGGGACGGGTCGCTCTACGCCGCGGCCAACAACTGGGTCTACGGAGCGACCGTCCAGCGCTCGACGGACAACGGGAAGACATGGACGCGCGCCGAGGGTCTCGGTCTGCCCGAGGACAGCGGCCTGAAGCTGGAGAAGTCCTGGCACGTCGAGCCCGGCCGCGAGTCGGAGCCTGGCCGTGTGTGGCTCGGCGCCGCTCCCGGCGTGATGTTCCGCTCGGACGACTCGGGAGAGAGCTTCGAAGTTGTCGAGAGCCTGCTGAACGAGCCGACGCGCGAGCGCTGGCAACCCGGCGCGGGCGGGATGTGCACCCACTCGATCCAGCTCGACCCGCAGGACGAGAACCTGATGTACATCGGCATCTCCGCCGCGGGCGTCTTCCGCTCCGAGGACGGTGGCGAGAGCTGGACGCCGAAGAACAAGGGGACGGCCGCCGACTTCATGCCGGACGACCCGTTCCCCGAGCTCGGGCAGTGCGTGCACAAGCTCCTGCTCCATCCCGGGCAGGACGGCCGGCTCTGGCAGCAGAACCATTGCGGCGTCTACCGGACGGACGACCGTGGCGAGAACTGGGAGCGGCTCGAGGGCAACGGCCTTCCGAGCGGCTTCGGATTCCCGCTCGCACTCGACCACCGCAGGCCGGATGCGGCCTTCGTCGTGCCCGAGATCGGCGCCGAGAACCGAGTCACGCCCGACGGCCGGCTCGGCGTCTATCGAACCGAGGACGGCGGCAAGTCGTGGGAGCTGGCCTCCGCCGGCCTCCCCGACCCGGGCTGGGTCTCCGTCAAGCGCGAGAGCATGGCCTCCGACCGGCTCGACACGCCGGGGACCTACCTCGGTACGCAGAGCGGCTCGATCTTCGTCTCGCCGAACGCTGGAGACGAGTGGATCGAGGCGGCCGGACAGCTGCCCGAAGTGCTCTCGGTCGAGACCGGGGAATGGCAGTAGTCCTCCTTCCGGGACTGCTCGCGACCCAGGCCGGCGGTAAGAACAGGTTCGAAGTCGACGCGTCGAGCGTGGCCGAAGCGCTGCGTGCGCTCCCGATCTCCGATCTGATCTTCGACGAGGCCGGCGGCCTCCGCGGGCTCGTGAACGTCTACGTGGACGGCAAGGACATGCGCACCCGCGAGGGCCTCGACACGCCACTCGCGGGCGAGGAGGAGATCCGGATCGTCGCCGCCATCGCCGGAGGCTCGTGCTCGTCGAGCTGAACGACGGCGTCCGCCTGAACGTCGAGCAACTCGGAGAAGGCCTCCCACTCATCGTCCTCCACGGCGGACCCGGCCTCGACCATTCGATGTTCAGGCCGTACCTGGACCCGCTCGCGAAGGATGTTCGCCTGCTCTACGTGGACGAGCGCGGCCAGGGCCGGAGCGATCGCGTCGATCCGCAAACGCTGTCGCTCGAGGTCTTCGCCCGCGACGTCGACCTGCTGGCTGAGGCGCTTGGGCTGGAGCAATTCGCGCTCCTCGGCCACTCCTTCGGTGCGATCATCGCCACGTTCCACGCCACAGAGCTCGCAACGGCCGAGAAGTACGTCATCTCCGGAGGAGCCGAGTCGAGCGCGGCCCTGAACGCCGACGTCGAGGCCTCGCTCGAGGCACTCGGCGACGAAGGCGCGAACATCGTCGAGTCCTGGGAGCGCGAGCGGACGGTGGAGACCGAGGAGGAGCTCGCCGAGCTGATGGCTGCCCAGCTCCCCTTCCACTTCCACGGCGCGCCTCCGCCCGGCTACATGGCGGACACCAAGTACTCACCCGAGGTGCTCCGGCATTTCGCGAGCGCCGGCTACGGGGACTTCGATTTCGTCCCGAAGCTCGCGCAGGTCGACCGGCCCGTGCTCGTGATCGTCGGCGAGCACGACCGGACGACGACTCCGCGCGCTTCGCAGGCGCTCCACGAGGGCATCCGCGACAGCGAGCTGGTCGTACTTCCGGAGGCCGGCCACATGAGCTTCGTCGAGGCGTCGCAGGCCTACCTGGAGGCCGCTCGCAGGTTTCTGAAGAGCTGAAAACGGCCTGGCTATACTGACCGGCCCCGCAAATGACCGAACAAACGATCAATCAGGAGGAAGTGCTCGCAGACGACGGCGTCTGGATTACGACGCCGGAGGGCGAGCGCATCCCGAACTACGAAGCGACCTTCCCGGACATCACGGAGGGACAGGTCGTGACCGGCACCGTCGTCCGCGTGGACAAGGACGAAGTGCTGGTGGACGTCGGCTACAAGTCGGAGGGCGTGATCCCGGTATCCGAGCTGTCGATCCGGCGCTCGGTCAACCCGGCGGACGAGGTCGGCGTCGGCGATCAGATCGACGCCCTCGTGATGACCAAGGAGGACGCCGAAGGCCGGCTGATGCTGTCGAAGAAGCGTGCGCGCTTCGAGATCGCATGGAAGCGGATCGAGCAGGCGAACGAGACGGGCGAGCCCGTCGAGGGCAAGGTGATCGAGGTCGTGAAGGGCGGCCTGATCCTCGATCTCGGCGTCCGGGGATTCCTGC
>JACDER010000141.1 GCA_013816275.1 Actinomycetota bacterium
GCATGCCGCTCACCGACGAGATGAAATCGCACGGCGTCCCGCCCAACTGGCTCGCCTACCTCGGCACCGACGACGTCGACGCGACCACCGAGCGGGCGAAGGAGCTCGGCGCGACCGTCCACATGCCGCCGACCGACATCACGGAGGTCGGACGCTTCTCCGTCCTGCAGGACCCGGCGGGCGCGGCGTTCGCCCTCTTCAAGCCGGCCGGCGAGATGTAGCTCTGGCAGCGGGTTGCGGGCGGTGTCTTGACGCCGTCCGCAGACCGCGCTACCTTGTGAGGCGAACACACGTTCGTCGACCCAAGGAGAAGGCATGCTGACCGAGCGGCAACGAGAAATCTGGGACTTCCTCGTGCGCTACGTCGAGGCGCACGGCTATCCACCGACCGTGCGCGAGATCGGACACGAGGTCGGGCTGGCCTCGCCGTCCACCGTGCATGCTCACCTGGCGAACCTCGAGCGCGCCGGGATGCTTCGCCGCGACCCGACGAAGCCCCGCGCACTCGAGCTGCTGGCCCCGCACCGTCGGGAGTCGCAGCCCATGCCCGAGCCCGATGTGCACCGGCTGCCGCTCGTCGGGCAGATCGCCGCCGGCGGTCCGTTGCTCGCGGAGCAGAACGTCGAGGAGTACCTGGCGGTTCCCGAGCCGCTCGCGCGGGGTGGCGAGGAATTCCTGCTGCGCGTCCGCGGCGAGTCGATGATCCAGGCCGGGATCCTGGACGGCGACTTCGTGGTCATTCGGAGGCAGGCCGATGCCACGAACGGCGAGATCGTCGCGGCGCTGGCCGGCGAGGACGAGTCGGCCGACGAGGCCACGGTCAAGCGGTTCTTCCGCGAGAACGGCCGGATCCGGCTTCAGCCCGAGAACGACGCCCTCGAGCCCATGTATCCGCCGTACGTCCAGGTGCTGGGGAAGGTGGTCGGCGTCTTCAGGATGGTCTCGTAGTGGCGGTCGAGGCGCTGTTCCGCACGCTCGACCAGGAGCTGGCCGCGCTCGCCCGCGGCGCGAGCCTGGAATGCCTCGTGTGCGGCGAGTTCGTCCAGCACGTCCTGGGTGGGATCCGCTGTCCCGAGTGCGGATCGGCGCTCGGCGAGGCGCGCGGCGCGTCCGCGGAACCGCTCCAGCGCGAACTGCACGCCGCTCCGCCTGTGGGCTAGCGGCGGTGCCCATCCCCGAATAGTGGGGATGCGGGCAGAGCGAAAATGGGGACGCCGAATCCATCCCTTTGCGGATAGAAATCTGTCGTGTTTCGTGGCAAAGTTGCTTCGAGCTGATGCGCCAAATGGGCAAAATCTTCCCAAATCCATCGTCCCGCATAGGACGGCCGCGATTGAGGCTGACGCCGAGTCGTGCATCGCTCTCGCTCGCCCTGCTCGTCCTCGTAGCGGTCGGCATCTGGTACCTGGCCGACGGGAGGCCCAGGGACTTCGACGGCTTCATCATCCTCGCGGTTGCGCTGGCCGCACTCGTGAGCCTGTTCTGGTGGACGCAGCAGCAGCTGGCGAAGGCCCAGCAGCGGTACCGCGCGCTCATCGAGCGGATCCCGCTCGTCACCTACGCCGACCGGCTGGACGAGCACAGCACCAACATCTTCGTGAGCCCCCAGGTCGAGGCCTTGCTGGGTTACGCGCAGGCGGAGTGGTCCGACCCGGAGTTCTTCCGCCGGATCCTTCATCCCGACGACCTGGATGCCGTTCCCAGGCACGACACGCTCGAGGTCGGTGACACCAGTCGCGTCGAGTACCGGCTCTTCGCCAAGGACGGCCGCGTCGTCTGGCTGCGCGACGAGTTCGTGGTGGTGCAGGACGAGCCGGGCGACGAGCCCCACATCGAGGGCTT
The DNA here is from genome assembly GCA_013816275.1 of Actinomycetota bacterium. Lineage (GTDB taxonomy): Bacteria > Actinomycetota > Thermoleophilia > Gaiellales > Gaiellaceae > JACDER01. The sequence goes on from JACDER010000141.1 coordinate 1,843, forward strand.
CCTCGCCGACGTCACCCTGCGAAAGGACGCCGAGGACCGGCTGCGCGAGAGCGAGGCGCGCTTCCACGCGATGCTCGAGTCGGCGGCCGTCGGGATCACACTGTTGGACGCCGAGCGCACGATCCTCTTCACCAACCGGGCCTTCGAGGAGATGCTCGGCTACTCGAAGGACGAGCTGGCCGAGTGGAGCCTCTCCGAGATCACCCATCCGGACGACGAAGACCTCTCCGAAGGCGCCATCACGACGCTGCGGGAAGGCCGTGAAAGCGCCCCGTTCGAGAAGCGCTACCGGACCAAGGCGGGCGATTTCGTCTGGGCGCGCGTCTCGCAGACCCCGGTCAGGAGCAAGACCGGCCGTCTGGAGTACGCCATCTCGGTGATCGAGGACCTCAGCGAGCGCAGGCTGCTGGAAGAGGAGCTCCGCCACGTCCAGAAGATGGAAGCGGTCGGCCGGCTCGCCGGAGGCGTCGCCCACGACTTCAACAACCTCCTGCTGGCGATCCGGGGCTACTGCGACCTCGCCGCCATCGATGCCGGCATCAGCCCGGAAGAGACGAAGAAGGACATCCAGCAGATCAGGGTCGCGACCGAGGCCGCGGCCTCGCTCACCCGTCAGCTCCTCGCCTTCAGCCGCAAGCAGGTCCTGCAACCGCACCACGTCGATCTCAGCGCTCTCGTCTCGGACCGCAGGAGCCTGCTCGAGCACGTCCTGAACGAGAGCATTCAGCTGGAGACCGATCTGGCCGCCGACCTCAAGACCGCGCGCCTGGACAAGACCCAGATCGAGCAGGCGCTCGTGAACGTCGTCGCCAACGCCCGCGATGCGATCGGGGAACGGGGCCTGGTGAAGATCCAGACGGCAAACGTGTCCGTCTCCGGCGAGCGCGGCGGGCCAGCGATCCCGGCGGGTTCCTACGTCCTGCTGTCGGTCAGCGACACCGGTTCGGGGATGGACGAACGAACGCAGGCCCAGGCCTTCGACCCGTTCTTCACCACCAAGGGCGGGAGCGGGGCCGGTCTGGGCCTCTCGACCGTCCATGGGTTCGTCGAGCAGAGCGGTGGCTACGTGCTGGTCCGCAGCGCGCCCGGCGAGGGAACGACCGTCGAGCTCTACTTCCCGGCTCTCGACGAGCAGGCCGGGACCGGCCGAGGCCCGGACCTGGATGACGGTAGAACGTCCGGATCCGAGACGATCCTGCTGGTCGAGGACGACGAGCCGGTGCGCGAGGTGCTGCGCCGGACGCTGGAGCGTGAGGGCTACGCCGTCCTCGTCGCCGGGAACGGTGAGGAGGCGCTCGCCACGGCCGCGCAGTTCGCCGGGGAGATCCATGCAGTCGTCACCGACGTGATGATGCCGCGCATGGGCGGGGTGGAGCTCGTCCGCAACCTTCGGTCGGCGAGGCCGCATGCGCGAGTCGTCTACATGTCCGGCCATCTCCAGGACGAGGCGACCCTCGCCCAGGTGCAGGAGCACGGCGAGTTCCTCCAGAAGCCCTTCGCCCCGAGCGAGCTCGCACGAAAGGTGCGCAGGCTGCTCGACGGCGACTCGGTACAATTGTTCACGCAGGCCGGGTGACCGCGAGCCTTCTGGCTCGAGGAAAGTCCGGACACCGTAGGGCAGGATGCTGGGGAAATCCCAGGCGGCGAAAGCCGACGGAAAGTGGCACAGAAAGGAGACCACCACCGGCGTAACGCAACTCCGGAGACGCCGGGGGCAAGGGTGAAAAGGTGGGGTAAGAGCCCACCAGCGTCGTGGTGACACGACGGCTCGCCAAACCCCGTCCGGTGCAAGGCGAACAGGCCCCGATGACGTAGCCCGCGTAGGGGCCGGGTCGGCCGCTCGAGCCGCCGAGGAATCGGCGGCCTAGATGGATGGTCACCCTCGACAGAATCCGGCTTAGAGGCCTGCTACACCGAAGCCCCCGCAAGGGGGCTTCGGCATTTCCAGTACGTTTGGCGTTCTGCGGGTCATCCTCCTATTTCTCGTCCTGCTCGCCGCGCTGACATCGACTGCTTCGGCAGGCGCTGCCTCGTTCTGGGTCTCCCCGCAGGGAAGCGACACCGCTTCCGGCGCGCGCGCGCGCCCGTTCCGGACGCTCGAGCGGGCACGCGATGCCGCCCGGCGCGACCGGGGTGCGAGCGTCATCCACATCCGTGGCGGCACCTACCGGCTGCAGCGCCCCCTCGAGCTCGGGCCGCCCGACTCCAGCGCCGAGTGGGTTGCCGTGCGAGGCGAGCGGCCGGTGCTGAGCGGAGCGCTTCGTGTCCGAGGGTGGAAGCTCTACGACGCGAAGCTCGGAATCTGGGTCGCCCGCGTCCCGAAGGGCATCCGCACCCGGCAGCTGTACGTGAACGGGGTCCGCGCCGTCCGGGCGCGCGGCCCGCTCTACCCGACCGGGTTCTCGAGGACACCGTCCGGCTACCAGGCCGCCGACGATGCGATGAGCCACTGGCGCAAGCCGCGCGACCTCGAAGCCGTGACGTTGACGCAGTGGAAGATGATGCGCTGCCCCGTCGGCGCGATCACCGGCCGCGAGATCGTGATGCAGCAGCCGTGCTGGGCGAACGTCAACGTCTTCCCGGCGATCTGGGCGTTCCAGACGATCACGTGGTGGGAGAACGCGTACGAGCTCCTCGACACGCCCGGGGAGTGGTACTTGGACAGCGCGGCCGGGAGGCTCTACTCCATCCCGCGCCTCGGACAGAAGCTCGCGCGCGACGACGTCGAGCTGCCCCGGCTTCAGCGGCTCGTGGAGGTGCGCGGGACGGCCGCGCGGCCCGTCGAGCGCGTCAGCTTCCAGGGCCTCACGTTCGCGTACGCGACGTGGCTCAACGGCGCGAACGGGTATGCGGACGACCAGAGCGGCTTCCACCTCAACGGGCCGAACCACTCATCCAACGTCGTCGGCCACGATCCCGATGTCGTGCCCACGCCCGGGAATGTGCGCTTGGCATACGCGCGGCACGTCGCCTTCATCCACGACGACTTCCGCCACCTGGGCGGTGTCGGGCTCGAGCTGCGCACGGGCAGCAAGCGGAACGCAGTCATCGCGAACCGGTTCGACGACATCTCCTCCGCGGCGGTCCAGCTCGGCGGCGTCGCGATCTCCGACGGGCACCCCGCGTCGTCCGCGCAGGTGGTCGCCGACAACATCGTGACGAGCAACCTGGTCAGGCGCGTCTCGCGTGAGTACCAGGACACGGC
>JACDER010000142.1 GCA_013816275.1 Actinomycetota bacterium
CTCTCTGCGAGTGGGTGCGATGTCTGATGTGACTTTCGCATAGACGCCCTCGTAGGTCAGCTGGGAACGGACCGTGTCTCGCGCGAACTGCCCTGCGTCACTCTCGGTCCCAGCGGACTTCATCCGCGCATCGACGTCGGACTCTGACACCCTGACGCCGAGCTTCTCCGCCGACTGGAGGAGCTCCGCGCGGTAGACGAGCAACACGAGCGCCTGGCGCTCCACGGTGCGGTAGCCGTCGGTGCCTTCCTTCGGGAACGGCCGGCCTTCGGCGGCCGCTTCGTCCTTGAAGTGGCCGACGGCTTCGCGAAGCTCGCTCCGCGTGATCGTGGTCTTCCCCACGTGGGCGACCGCGTCGCCGGACGAGCCGCCGCATGCCGCCGCGACCGCCGCCAGGAGAACGAGCACCGCAACGCGCTTCACCGGCCGTCCCTCCTCCACGACGATTCGAGCGCCGAGCATGCGCTCGTAGAACGCCGCGGTCGCGTGCGGATCGTCAGTCTCGACGACGGCGTGGTCGATTCGCGCTGGCATGCTGGTGGAAAGAGTGAAGACCGCCGCCTTGATCGTCAATCCGTTCTCGAGCCGCGTGACCGAGTCACGCCTCGACGCGGTGGAGCGCGTGCTCGCTCCGTATGCCGAGATCGAGACGATCCGGACCGACCACAAGGGCCACGCTACCGCTCTTGCGCGCGAGGCGGCCAACAATCACGACGCCGTGCTCGTCTTCTCTGGAGACGGCGTCTTCAACGAGGTGGTGAACGGAATCCAGAAGCAGATCCCGCTCGGATTCATCCCGGGAGGCAGGACGAACGTCCTCCCGCGCGCGCTCGGGCTTCCGCGCAATCCCGTTGCCGCCGCCCGGCAGATCGGAGAGGCGCTCGCCGCCGGACGCACGCGGACGATCTCCCTCGGCCGCGTGAACGGGAGGCGCTTCACATTCGCTGCGGGGTTGGGGGCCGACGCGGAGCTCATCCGCAACATCGATCGCCGGGGACGCGCCCACGACGGACGGCTCCCGGGCGACGCCACGGTCGTGTGGCTGCTCGCGCGCCAGTTCGCGGCGCGTCGCGCCAGGTACGAGACCTCGCTCGAGATCGAGGGGCTAGGTCGGGCGGCTTTTGCCTTTGTCGCGAACGCGCACGCATACTCGTACGCCGGACCGTTCGCACTTCGGTTCGCGCCCGAAGCCCGGTTCGAGCTCGGCCTCGACGTGGTCGCTCCGGTGCGAGTGCGCGCCCGTGCCTTGCCGTCGGTCGTTCTGCGCGGATTGAGCGGCCGCACCCGAGCGGCCGGGATCCTCTACGGACATGACCTCGACCACATCCACGTTTCATGCGACCAGCCGATGCCGCTCCACGTCGACGGCGAGGACCTCGGAGATGTGCAGGAGGCGCACTTCGAATGCGAGCGGGGCGCCGCTAAGGTGCTCGCGTGAGCCAAGCGGACCCGCAGCCCTCCTCGCGGTCCATGCGGCTTGTTCTCGTAGGGATCGCCCTCACTGTGCTGCTCGGCGTCGTCGCCCTGGTCAGCCGGGGTCATGTCTCTCCCGCCGGAAGCGGAGCGCACGATCGCGGCGCGTCTCAGGCACTCGCGAACGCCGTCTTCACGGTCTGGGTGCTGGCGATGGTCGGGGGAACCATCGTGATCGCCTACATGTACGGCGTGAGGAGGCGCGACACGAAGCGGGACGAGTTCCGCGTCAAGCCGCTGCTGTTCTCGCTTCTCTTCTTCGCCGCGGTCGTGGTCGGCATGGTGTTCGCGTATCACCACCTCGGCAAGGACGCCGCCCAGCCGCGCATCAAGCCTGCCGCCATCGGAACGAAGCATCTGAGCAAGGCCGACCGCGCCAGGCTGCAAAAGGCAGTGAACCCGCACACGCCTTCGTTCAACTGGGCGCTCACTGCCGGCATCCTCGCGCTCGTTCTCGGAGCTAGCGCCACCGCGTTCGTGGCCAGTAAGCGCCGCCGATCCAAGCTGGTGAAGGAGATCACGCTCGCGCACGAGCTGATGGCGCTACTCGACGAGACGCTCGACGACATCCGCGGCGAGGCCGATCCGCGCCGTGCTGTGATCGCGGCCTATGCCCGCATGGAGCGGATCCTCGAGGCCCACGAGCTGGGGCGGCGTCCCTCCGAGGCGCCCGTCGAATACCTCACCCGCGTGCTGCTCGAGTTCCGGATCACCGAGGAGGCGGTCCGCAAGCTGACGGAGCTGTTCGAGCGCGCCAAGTTCAGCGAGCACGAGATCGACGCCGGGATGAAGGAGGAGGCGATCGACGCCCTGGAGGCGCTGCGTGAACAGCTGCGGGCGATCGACGCGCCGGAGGACAAGCCGGCGCTTCGGCCGAATCAGGTTCCGGGCGCGGCGTTATGAAGAGGCCGTTCTTCACCGCCGGCGTGCTGGCCGGCGTCGGCGCGGTACCCTTGGTGGTCCTCGTGCTGGTGCTGCCGGGAGACCGGCCGAAGGTTCTCGACGTCTACGTGCTGTTCCTGGGAGCCGTCCTGATGCTCGTCCTTGCGCGCATGACCTCCGGCGAGCCCGGAATGAGAAAGGTGATTCCGGCCGGGGCCGAGCGCAAGTCCGACGACCGGCTCCCCGAGCTGGCGCGGATCGAGCGTGAGGTGGTGCTGGCGACGGGCAGCGGGTTCGACCGCCAGATGCGCGTGGGGCCCCTGCTCCGGGACATCGCCCGGCACCGGCTCTGGACCCGGCGAGGGGTCGAGCTCGACGAAGAGCCCGAGCGCGCGCGCGAGCTGCTCGGCGAGGAAGTCTGGTCGCTACTACGGGCCGGCCGGCCCGAGCCCAACGCACGGTATGCGCCCGGAGCGGACCTAGCGGAGCTGCGACGCATCGTCGAGAGAATCGAGAAGGTGTAGTCGATGGCCATCGCCGAGCTGGAACGCGTCGCCTCGCTTTCGGAGCGAATTCTCGACGAGGTCGAGCGGGCTGTCGTCGGCAAGCGCGAGGTGCTCGAGCTCGTGCTGATGGGCTTCCTGGCAGACGGGCACGTCCTCCTGGAGGACTATCCGGGCCTCGCCAAGACGTTGCTCGCGCGCTCCTTCGCCCAGGTAACCGATATGGAGTTCTCGCGCATCCAGTTCACGCCCGACCTGATGCCTTCGGACGTCACGGGCTCCTCGATCTACAACCAGCGCACCGGTGACTTCGAGTTCCGGCCCGGCCCGATCTTCGCCAACCTCCTGCTCGGTGACGAGATCAACCGCGCTCCGCCGAAGACGCAGGCCGCCCTCCTCGAGGCGATGCAGGAGCGACAGGTGACGATCGAAGGCCACACGAACCCGCTCGACCGGCCCTTCCTCGTGATCGCGACCCAGAATCCGATCGAATACGAGGGCACGTACCCGCTGCCCGAGGCGCAGCTCGACCGCTTCATCCTGCGCACTTCGATCGGCTACCCCGATCGGGAGCACGAGTGGGAGGTGCTCGAGCGCCGCGTCGAGCGGAAGGTGGACGAGGTGGAGCTCGACGTGGTCGTCGACCGGGCGGCAGTCCTCGAGATGCAACGAGCGACCGAGCAGGTGCACGTCTCCAAGCCGGTCGGGTACTACATGGTGGACATCGTCAAGGCCACGCGCGACAGCTCCCGCGTGCAGGTCGGAGCGAGCCCGCGCGGCTCGCTCGCGCTGCTCAAGCTCTCCCGCTGCCGCGCCGCGCTCGAAGGGCGCGACTTCGTCACGCCGGACGACGTGAAGTCGGTGGCCGTCCCGGCCCTCACGCACCGGCTGATGCTCCGGCCCGAGCTGTGGGTCCAGCGGATCAGCTCGGACGACGTGGTTCAGCAGGCGCTCGACAGCGTTCCGACTCCGCCTGCCGAAGACCACCGTTGAAGCGGACGGCCGCGCCGAAGCTCGGGGCGTATGCGGGCCTCGCCGCGCTCGGCCTGATCGCCTCACTCGTCCTCGGCTTCCCCGAGCTGGTCGTCCTCGCCGCGCCCTTCGCCTTCATCGCCGGCGCGGGGCTCGCGCTCGCGGATACACCGACGCTCTCGGTCGCGGTCGAGCTCGAGCGCGACCGGGCGATCGAGGGTGACGACCTCATCTTCACGGTCCGGGTGGGGAGCTCGGTTGCGGTCGAACAGCTCGATCTCAGCCTCTCGATCCCCGACGAGCTGTCTCTCACGGACGGAGAGAATCCCGTCGCGCTCCGGATGACCGAAGCCGGCGAGCGCGAGGTCGAGTACCGGCTCAGCTGCGAGCGCTGGGGCTCGTACCTGGTCGGCGACGTGAAGGTGCGCGCGTACGACCGCTTCCGCATCTTTCGCTACGACCAGAGCGTCGACCTGAGGGTGCCGCTCAAGGTGTATCCGCGGCCTGAGTTCGTGCGGGAGCTCCTCCGCCCGCTGGAGACGCAGGTGTTCACCGGGAACCTCGTCGCCCGGGAGAAGGGAGAAGGGATCGAGTTCGCCGACCTCCGGCAGTTCGTCCCCGGCGACCGCGTCCGCCGGATCAACTGGCGGGCCAGCGCGAGGCGAGGCGAGCTGTGGGTGAACGAGCGGCACGCCGAGCGCAACTCCGACGTGATCCTCTTTCTCGACTCGTTCACCGAGGCCAAGCGTGAGGGCGAATCGACGCTCGACCGCACCGTGCGCGGCGCGGCCGCGCTCGTGGAGCACTACCTCGAGCACAAGGACCGGGTCGGCCTCGTCAGCTTCGGCGGCGTCCTCAACTGGCTGCTGCCCGCTACCGGGATGACGCAGCTCTACCGGATCGTGGACTCCCTCCTCGACACGGAAGTGACCCTCAACTACGCCTGGAAGGACATCGACGTCATCCCACGCCGGACGCTGCCGCCGAAGGCGCTCGTGATCGGGCTCACGCCACTTCTGGACGAGCGCGCGGCGGGTGCGCTGATCGACCTGCGAGCGCGCGGATTCGACCTTGCGCTCGTCGAGATCTCGCCCGTTCCCTTCGTCGATCCGGGCCGCCTCGAGCAAGAGCAGATCGCCTTCCGCATCTGGGAGCTGAGACGGGAAGCCCTCCGCGGCCAGTACGAGCGCGCCGGCGTGCCCG
>JACDER010000143.1 GCA_013816275.1 Actinomycetota bacterium
GTGGAGGCCGAAGCCGAGCCCGCCGCCGAGGCCGAAGCCGAGCCAGAGCAGGTCGAAGGCGCGCCCACTCCGCTCGAGGACGAGCTGGCGGCTGACGAGGCGTCGTCCGAGGAGCCAGGCCCCGGCGACTCCGAGGGTGGCCCGCCCGAAGCGCCGCCCAAAGAGCCGGAGTAGAGCGGTGGCGCGGCCCCTGGCGGTCGCAATTACCGGGGGGATCGGGGCAGGAAAGAGCGAGGCGCTCGCCGCGTTCGCGCGTCACGGCGCCGAGGTGATCTCGAGCGACGACATCGTCCACCGGTTGCTGGCCGAGGACGACGGCGTGCGTGACGCGCTGCGCGAGCGGTTCGGCGACCAAGTGCTCGACGATGCGGGACGCCCGGATCGCACTGCGATCGCCGAGGTCGTGTTCGCAGATCGCGAGGCGCTCGCCTGGCTCGAGGCCCTTCTCCATCCGCTCGTCGTGCGGGAGTACCTCGCCTGGCGCGACGAGCTGGCCGCGCGCCCGGACCCGCCGGCCGTCTGCGCGACCGAGGTGCCGCTGCTGTACGAGGTCGGCGGGGAGACTCGGTTCGACGCCGTGGTCGTCGTCACCGCGCCGAGTGACCTTCGCTCGGCCCGTGCGAGCGTTCCGCTGGAGGCGCGCGAGCGACGCCTCCTGCCGGACGAGGAGAAGGTCGAACGGGCCGACTTCGCGTACGTCAACGACCGTGCGCTCGCCGACCTGGATGCTTTCGTAGAAGGAGTGTTGAAAGAGCTCGAAAGGCGCTACGCGGGCTCCTCGGGCGTCGGCGGAGCTGGGCTCCGCCCAGCGTTAGCCGATGCCGGCGAGGGGTTCGCGGAGTGAAGCGGATCGCGGCGTTCGGCGTGCTCGCCGCCGTCATCGTCGGCGTCGTTGCCTTCGTCCAGTTCGGCGAACCCGCCTGGTTCCAGCGCCTTCGGTATCCGCTCGACTACAAGTCCATCGTCCGGGCTCACGCGCGCAACTACCGGCTCGATCCGGCGCTGCTGGCGGCGGTGATCTACCAGGAGAGCAAGTTCCACCCGCGGGCGAAGTCCTCTTCCGGCGCGCTCGGGTTGATGCAGCTCCAGCCGGCGACGGCCCAGGGGATCGCGCTCCGCACCGGAGGGTCGAAGTTCCGCGTCGAGGATCTCTACGACCCCGAGCTCAACATCCGCTACGGATCCTGGTACCTCCGGCACCTCCTCGACAAGTACAGGAACGAGCGGAACGCGCTGGCCGCATACAACGCCGGACAGAACAACGTGGACGTCTGGCTCCGGGAGGGGAAGGGGATCCAGTTCTCCGAGACGCGGCACTACGTCTCGCGGGTCGAGGAGCTGAAGAAGATCTACCGCGACGCCTACGCGAACGACCTTGGCTACGGATGACATGAAGTCTGGCACTTGACAGACATCATTTATGATGTCATTGTGATGTCACAATGCAACTACAGAGATTTATCGATGCGCTCCGAGCCGACCTCAACGCGGTCGCGGAGCTGGGCGACGAGGCGACGGCCGAAGCGGCCGGCCGCCTCACGCTGACGCTCCAGGCCTCGGTCGGCCTGCGCCTGCTCGACGCGCTCTCGGAAGCGGCGCTCGAGCTGAACGAGAAGCTTCCCTCCGGCCACGTCGAAGTTCGACTGACCGGACAGGATCCCCAGCTGATCTTCGTCTCCGACGAGCCGGAAGCACCCGCGGCCGGCGGAGACGAGGCCTTTACGGCCCGGATCACGCTCCGGCTGCCCGAGGCGCTGAAGACGAGCGTCGAGGAAGCGGCAGCACGGGAGGGTGTCTCGGTCAACACGTGGATCGTGCGGGCGCTGTCACGTTCCGGCAGCGCTGCGCCGGTCACACAGTCACGCAACCGGCTCACGGGCTACGCCCAGAGCTGAGAGGAGGAACGATGGCCTTTTATCCAACCCCATTCGGACATGCCGAGGTTCGCGTCGACCGGCGCGACCCGCGGCCGCCGCGGCACACGGAGACCCTGCTGCGCGCGAGGCGGCGCCGCCGATGAGCACCGAGCGGAGAGAGACCTTCAAGACGCCGGGCGCCGTTCGGCTCGACATCCGCAACGGCGCCGGCGAGGTCCGGCTCGATGCGGGCGCCGGCGAGGCGGAGACCACGGTCGTCCTGGAGCCGCTGCGCGACAACGAGGCGAGCATCGAGGCCGTCCAGACCGCGCGCCTCGAGCTGCACGAGCGAGCGGACGGTCACGACGTCGTCGTCGACGTGCGCGGCCGCGGTCGTAACTTCGGGTTCTCTCGCGGAGCCGAAGTCCTCGTCGCGATCACCTGCCCAACCGAGACGAGCGTGGAGGTCAACACCGGCTCGGCGGACATCGAGGGTCGTGGCCTCTTCAAGCGCGTCGACATCGAGACGGGGTCCGGCGACGTCCAGTTCGGAGACATCTCCGAGGACGCCGAGGTGAGCGCCGCGAGCGGCGACGTCCAGGTCTCCCTGATCGGGGGCGAGGGTCGGCTGAACACCGCTTCCGGTGACGTCCAGGTGGGGATGATCGGAGGCGACGGCCGCGTGAACTCCGCGTCCGGCGACGTCATGATCCGCACCGCGGGCGGCCGGCTCGAGGTGAACAGCGCCTCGGGCGACGTGCTGATCAAGGAGGCCCTCGGCTCCGTCAGCATCAACACCGCGTCGGGCGACCAGCAGATCGGGAGCGTCTTCCACGACAGCGTGAGCATGAAGTCGGCGTCCGGCGATCTTCGAGTCGGGATCCAGCAGGGCTCACGGCTCTTCATCGACGCACGGTCGCGAAGCGGCGACGTCTCGTCCGAGCTCCCGGTGTCCGACACGCCGCCACCCGAGGGCGAATCGCCGCTCATCGAGCTGCGCGTGAACACCATGAGCGGCGACATCACCATTCATCGCGCGGGGAGCTGACGAGCATGGCCGACCCACGCGTCGAGCGCTACGCGAGCCTCCTCGTCGATACGTGTGTGGACGTTCAGCCCGGCTGGGAAGTCCTGATGATCTCGACCCCGCTCGCGCGGCCTCTCCTCGAGGAGCTGGCGCGGCAGATCGGGCGAAAGGGGGCGTACGTCTACCAGCGGCTCGACTTCACCGGCGCGATCGGCGGCGTGAACGCGTGGCTCGAGACGGCGCCCGACGAGATCCTCGAGGAGCTGCCCCGGGTCGACCGCTTCATGATCGACAACGTCGACTGCGTGATCGGAGTCTCGGCTCCCGAGAACACGCGCGCGGGCGTTGCGATCCCGGCCGCGCGGATGGCCAAGCTGAATGCGGCCTACCGCCCGGCGATGGAGCGGATCGTCTCCGGCAACCTCTCCTGGGTCGGCTGCCAGTTCCCCTGCCCGGCGCTCGCGCAGGAGGCCGGCATGAGCCTCGACGAGTTCGAAGATTTCCTCTACGGCGCTTGCCTGATCGACTGGGACGCCGAGCGCGAGCGGATGCAGGTCGTCAAGGACCGGCTCGACGCCGCGGACGAGGTTCGCATCGTCGCTTCGGGCACGGACGTGACCCTCAACCTGGCGGGCCGCGAGGGCAAGATCGACGCCGGCGGCGCCAACATGCCGGGGGGCGAGGTCTTCTACAGCCCCGTGGAGACCTCCGCGAACGGCGAGGTCCTCTTCTCCGAGTTCCCCGCGGTCTACGACGGCCGCGAGCTCACGAACATCCGCTTCCGGTTCGAGGACGGCGTGGTCGTCGAGGCCTCGGCCGATCGCGAAGAGGACTTCCTGCTCGAACTGCTCGACACCGACGAGGGCTCGCGCCGGCTGGGAGAGCTCGGCTTCGGCTGCAACCCCGGGATCACGCGTCACATGAAGAACACGCTGTTCGACGAGAAGATCAACGGCACGGTCCACCTCGCCCTCGGGAACGGCTTCGAGTTTCTCGGCGGGACGAACGAGAGCAATGTCCACTGGGACATCGTCAAGGACCTCCGTGACGGCGGGCGTATCTACGCCGACGGCGCCCTGATCCTCGAAGACGGCGACTGGCGACTATGACCGCCGGAACGGTCGAAGCGCGGCTGACGCCGCTGCATCGCCAACCCCTTTTCCTGAGGTTCTGGTCGGCGCAGACGGTCTCCGTCTTCGGGGATCTGGCGTGAATCGAGCAGACGCATCGGAAACGGTGCCGGTCGGCGCGCGGAAGTCCCGCCTCCCCGCGGTCCTCCGGGGACGCGACTTCCGCCGCTTCTGGATCGGCGAGACGGTCTCTCTCTTCGGCGACCAGATCTCGATGATCGCAATGCCTCTGGTCGGCGTCCTCGTGCTGCACGCGAGCGCCGCCGAGATGGGCTACCTGGGCGCGGCGCTCCTGGTCCCGAACCTGCTCTTTTCGCTGCATGCGGGGGCGTGGGTCGACCGCCACGGACGCCGCCGCCAGGTGATGATCGGCACCGCCCTCGGCCGCGCCGCCCTCCTCGCCTCGATCCCGCTCGCATACGCATTCGATGTTCTGACGCTCGCCCAGCTGTACGTCGTCAGCTTCGCGCTCGGCACGCTCAGCGTGTTCTTCTTCGTCTCGTACAGCACGCTCTTCGTCTCGCTGGTGCCGCGCGAGCGATACATGGAGGCGAGCTCGCTCCTGAACGGAAGCCGCGCGTTCTCGTACGTCGGCGGCTCGAGCGTCGGAGGCCTGCTCGTTCAGCTCCTCTCGGCGCCGGGCGCGATCGTCGCGGACGCCGTCTCGTTCGTGGTCTCGGCGCTCGCGCTCAGGTCGATCTCCCCCGTCGAGCCGCCCACCGAAACCGCGGAGCAAGGACATCTGCGGGCCGGTGCGCGCTACATCTGGCGCTCCCCCATCGTGCGGGCCTCGCTTCTCGCCACCGCGACGATCAACTTCTTCAACTTCGTCTTCTGGGCACTGTTCATCCTGTTCGCGACGCGCGAGCTCGGGGTGGGGGCGAGCGTGCTCGGTCTCGTGCTCGGTGCGGCCTCGCTAGGGAGCGTGATCGGCTCGCTCGTCACCGGCCGGATCAGCCGCCGGATCGGGATCGGGCGGGCGTTCGCGCTCGGCTGCGTGCTGTTTCCCGCGCCGCTCGT
>JACDER010000144.1 GCA_013816275.1 Actinomycetota bacterium
CTGGATGAGGTCGTCCGAGGCGAGCGGCCCCCACGTCCCCGCCTCGTAGTTCGGGAACACGGGGTTGTCGCGACGCCAGAACGCGCCAATCGCGTCGACCAGCGACCACTCCTCGTCGACCTCGTCCGCGCGCGTGAACAGCGTCGCGTCGCCGAGCATGATGTCGAGGATCAGCCGCTCGTAGGCCTCGGGGATACCGGAGCGGAAAGTGCCGCCGTAGAGGAAGTCCATGTGCACCGGCCTGATCGTCATCCCTCCGCCGGGCACCTTCGCACCGATCGAGAGGGAGACGCCCTCGTCCGGCTGGACGTGGACGACGAGGACGTTCGGACGAAGCCCCTCACCGGCGATCGACTCGAACGGGGGGTGGGGCGCGCGCTGGAACTGGATCGCGATCGTCGTCTCGCGCCTGGCCAGCCGCTTTCCGGCACGGACGTAGAACGGTGTGTCCGCCCAGCGCCAGTTGTCCACGAACAGCTTCGCCGCGATGAAGGTGTCGGTGATCGAGTCGGTTGCGACTCCTTCTTCCTCCCGGTAAGCCGGGACTCTTTCGCCCTCGATCCATCCGGCTCCGTACTGCCCGCGAACGACGTGCTTCGGACCGGGCGTGTGCAGCGAGCGCAGGACCTTGACCTTCTCGTTTCTCACCGACTCGGAGCTGAAGTCGCTCGGCGGCTCCATCGCAGTCAATGCGACCAGCTGGAGCAGATGGTTCTGGAACACGTCGCGGATGACGCCCGCTCGCTCGTAGTAGCCGGCGCGGTTCTCGATCCCGATCGACTCCGCGACCGTGATCTGGACGTGGTCGATGAACTGGCGGTTCCAGACGGGCTCGAAGATCCCATTCGCGAACCGCAGGGCGAGCATGTTCTGAACCGTCTCCTTGCCCAGGTAGTGGTCGATCCGGAAGATCTGGGCCTCGTCGAAGTCCTTGGCGACGAGCGCGTTCAGCTGCCTGGCGGATTCGAGGTCGTAGCCGAACGGCTTCTCGATCACGAGCCGGTCCCACCCGTTCTTGGAGCGCTGCTTGCCGATGTGCTCGACGAGGGTGCCGATCGCCTCCGGCGGCACGGCGAAGTAGTAGATCCGGTTCTCGGCGGTACCGAGGTTCTTGTCCAGATCGGCGAGTGTCTTCGAGACCTTGTTCCAGCCGGCCTCGTCGTCGAAGTCCATCGAGATGTAGCGCATGCCCTGGGCGAGCGTCTCCCAGATGTCGTCGCGGAACGGGTCGCGCCCGTGCTCCTGGACGGCCGCCTTCATTCGCTCGATGAACTGCTCGTCGGTCTCCTCCGTGCGGGCGACGCCGAGGACGCCGAAGTTGCGCGGCAGCAGATGCCTGAACGCGAGCGAATAGAGCGCGGGAAAGAGCTTCTTCTGGGTCAGGTCGCCGGACGCGCCGAAGATGATCAGGTTGCAGGAAGGGGGCGTGCGCGCGATTCCCAGGCCCTCGAGCAGGGGGTTCTCCTCCTGCTTGTCCGGTGCGATCGTCATTCCGGCTTCTCGAGATGGCCGCCGAACGCGTGCCGCATCGCCGAGAGGAGCCGGTTCGCGAACTCGGCCTCGCCGCGCGAGTCGAAGCGCTCGTACAGCGCGGAGGAGAGAACGGGCGCGGGTACCGACTCGTCGATTGCCGCCATCAGCGTCCAGCGTCCCTCCCCCGAGTCCGAAACCCGTCCCGCATAGCCGTCCAGGTCCGGGCTGTCGACGAGCGCGGCCGCAGTCAGGTCGAGAAGCCACGAGGAGATCACGCTGCCCCTGCGCCAGACCTCGGTCACCGCGGCGAGGTCGAGGTCGTAGCGGTAGTGGTCGGGATCCCGGAGGGGCGCCGTCTCCGCGTCGCTCTCCTGCTGCGTGTTGCCGACGTTCGCGTGCTTGAGCACGTTCAGCCCCTCGGCGTAGGCCTGCATGATCCCGTACTCGATCCCGTTGTGGACCATCTTCACGAAGTGGCCGGCACCGCTGGGGCCGCAGTGGAGCCAGCCTTTCTCGGGCTGGGCGGTGTCGCCGGTACGGCCCGGAGTCCTCTCTGCGGAGTCGACTCCCGGAGCGAGATCGTCGAGCACGGGCTCGAGCCGGCTAACCGCCTCCTGATCTCCGCCGACCATCATGCAGAAGCCCCGCTGCAGGCCCCACACGCCGCCGGAAACGCCGATGTCGAGGTAGTGAAGCTCCTTGGCGGATAGCTCGCCTGAGCGGCGCAGATCGTCCACGTAGTAGGAGTTGCCGCCGTCGATGATCGTGTCCCCGGCCTCGAGATGGGGTGCGAGGTCGCCGATCACTCCGTCGACGATCGCGGCGGGGACCATCATCCAGACTGACCGCGGCTTGTCCAGCTGCTGGACGAGCTCCGCGAGCGTGCCTGCCGTCGAGTCGACGTTCGGGTCGTAGGTCTTCACGTCGTGACCGCGCTCCTTCAAGCGGTCGGTCATGCCCGCGCCCATGCGCCCGAGTCCCACCATGCCGAGTTGCATTACAGGTCCTCCAATCTGATTCGGACGATGGGACGGCCGCGCTCCTGCAGCGACGCGAAGTCGCCTGCCGCCTGGGCGCGGATCAGCTTCCCGAAACCAAAGGGCTTTCCCGGAATGGGGATCTCATCCCCGGTGTCGTCGACGATCTGGACGAAGCGGCCGATCGGCGGACCGCCCTTGTGGAGCTGGCCGGTCGAATGCAGGTAGCGCGGGCCGAATCCGTGCGTGGTCACGCAGCCGGTCCGGGCCCGAATCAGCTCCACGAGCTTCATGATCCGGCTCTCGTTGTCGTCCGTCGGGTCGATGAACGCCTGGACGCACACGTAGTTGCCCTCTTCGGCGCCACCCAGCAGCTCGTCCAGGGACCCTGACGGCTCGACGTCGGGATCGTCTCCTCCGGCGAGGATCTCGTTCGTCCGGTCCTTGGCCGACTGGACGTCAGGCTGGTTGAACGCGTTGATACCGAGAATCGCTCCGGCGACTGCCGTCGCGAACTCCCAGCGGAAGAACTCGGCGCCGAGCTCGTGCGGATCCGGGAGACGGACCTCGGCGTGCTGCCGGTCCGGGGCGGCCGGCGATTCGCCCGGCGCCGGGACGAGGCCCTTTCCGTCCTTGCCTGTGGACTCGGCGATCAGCTGCTCGGCCCAGAGGCCGAAACCGCCCGGTGTGTCGTCGATGCAGATCTTGTCGCGGCCCCGGCCCCAGCCCTCTCCGAACTGGAGGCCGAGCTTCAGCCCGGGGTTGTCCGTCCCCCGGCAGGCCTCGGCCATCTCGCGCGCGCGCTTGCGGATACGATCGACGTCCGCGCCCATCAGCGCGGCGGCGACCAGGCCGAACGCCGAGAGCGCCGAGTAGCGTCCGCCGATCGTCGGCTCACCGTGGAACACGGCGTGGAACCCGCGCTCCTCGGCCAGCGCCTCGAGCTCCGAGCCCGGATCGGTGACGACTGCGAACTGCTCCGGCTTCTCGCCGGCCAGCTCCCAGAAGTGCTCGAGGTGCGAACGGGTCTCGAGCGTCGTCCCCGACTTCGAGGACGCCAAGAAGAACGTGCTCCCGGCGTCGATCCCGTCCTGGAGCCTCCGGATCGCCTTCGGGTGGGTCGTGTCGAGAACGTGGAAGTTGGTCGCGCCGAACGTCCGGCGGAAGACCTCGGGTGCGAGGCTCGAGCCCCCCATCCCGAGGAGCACGTAGTCCTCGTACTCGCCCACCGGCGCACGAGACAGGTCGATGTCGCGCATGGGCTCGTCCAGCCAGCCGAGCCACTTGGCCTCGTCTTCACCGGTCCAGACGGTCGGATCGCGCGCCCAGATCCCCTCTACGAGATCCGCACCCTCGACCGTCATGCGGAGACGAGCTCGCCGCGCTTGGCCTTGATTCCTTCGAGCAGCTCCCTGAACGAGTCCGAGAACTTGTCGACGCCCTCTTTCTCGAGCACGGCGGTCACGTCGTCGTAGTCGACGCCAACCTCGGCCAGCCCCTCGAACACGCGCTTGGCCTCGTCGATGCCCTTGGTCAGGGTCTCGGCGACCTGGCCGTGGTCCTGGAAGGCCTCGATCGTCTCCTCCGGCATCGTGTTCACGGTCTCCGGCCCGATCAGCTCCTCGACGTACAGCGTGTCCCGGTAGTCCGGGTTCTTGGTCGAGGTCGACGCCCACAGGCAGCGCTGCCGCGTCGCGCCCTTCTCCTCGAGGGCCTTCCAGCTGTCGGTCGAGAAGGCCTCCAGGTAGTGCGCGTACGCGAGCTTCGCATTCGCGATCGCGAGCTGGCCGCGCAGCGCCAGCGCCTGCTCGGTTCCGATCTCGTCCAGCCGCTTGTCCGCCTCGGTGTCGACACGGGAGACGAAGAAGCTGGCGACCGAGGCGACCCGGCTCGGATCGCCGCCGTCCTCGATCAGTCTCTCGATTCCCCGCTGGTAGGCCGTGACGACCTCCTTGTAGCGCGGGAGGGAGAAGATCAGGGTGATGTTGATCGAGCGGCCGGCAGCGATCGAGTCCTCGATCGCGCCGAGGCAAGGCTCCATGCCGGGAATCTTGACCAGCAGGTTCGGCTTGTTGATCCGCTCGTGCAGCTCCTTCGCCTGCTCGAACGTCGCCTCTCGCTCGTAGGCCAGGTTCGGGTCGACCTCGATCGAGACATAGCCGTCGCGTCCCGCCGTCTCCTCCCAGACGCCGTGGAAGAGGTCGCACGCGTCACCGACGTCGCGCTCGGCGAGCCGGAAGAAGGCGTCCACGGTCTCGCAATGCTCCTCGATCAGCTCGCGGAGTTGTTCGTCGTAGGCGTTTCCATGCGAGATCGCCTTCTGAAAGATGGTCGGATTGGAAGTGACGCCGACGACGGCGTCCTCCTGCATCATCCGCTCGAGCTCTCCCTGGTGGATCATGTCCCGGGAGAGGTAGTCGATCCAGACACTTTGTCCAAGCTCGGACAGCTGGTGCAGCCGGCTCTTGCTCATTTCATCCCCTCAATCTCTTTGACCTTCTCCAGGCGCCGCGCGTAGCGGCCCCCACCGATGTATTCCGCAGCCAGAAACGCTTTGATCAGGTCGGCGGCGAGCTCCTC
>JACDER010000145.1 GCA_013816275.1 Actinomycetota bacterium
GGCCAGCTCACCGTTTTCCTCGTCCTCACCAGCTACGCGTACGCGTCGTCAGTCACGTTTCTGGTGGGAATCCAAGCGGACGAGCTGATGAGGAAAGGCTCGCGCAGCCGCGGCGGGCTCTTCGCAGGCATCCGGTACGTCACCGGCGGGTAGCGTGTCGGACCTGCAGGCGAAGCCCCGATACACGCCCGTTCCGCTCGTGTTCACCCGCCTCGACGCCGAGGAGGCTCTGCGCCGCTCGCGCGAGTTCCTCGACCTGATGCGCAATCGACGCTCTGTCCGCAACTTCTCCACTGAGCCGGTGGACCGCGAGCTGATCGACAACGCGATCCGCACGGCCGCCTCCGCGCCGTCCGGCGCGAACCAGCAGCCATGGACGTTCGTCGTCGTCTCCGACCCGGAGATGAAGCAGCGAATCCGCGAGGCCGCCGAGCAGGAGGAGGAGCTCCTCTACGAGCAGCGGGCCACCGACGAGTACCTCGCCGCGCTCGAGCCGATCGGCACCGATTCGGTAAAGCCCCACATCACGGACGCGCCCTACGTGATCGTCGTCTTCGAGCAGGCGTGGGGGCGGAACCCGGACGGGTCACGCCGCAAGCATTATTACGTGCGCGAGTCCGTGGGAATCGCGACCGGCCTCCTGCTCGCGTCGCTCCACGCGGCCGGCCTGGCGACGCTGACGCACTCCCCCTCGCCGATGGGCTTCCTCAAGCAGATCCTCGGCAGGCCGGAAAACGAGCGGCCGTTCGTGCTGATCCCGGTCGGGTACCCCGCGCCGGGCGCCGAGATCCCCGCGTTCGCGCTCGAGGAGAAGCCCCTCGACGAGATCTCGGACTTCGTCTAGCGGCCCCGGGAGACCGTCACGTTCACCTTCGCGCCGTTCTCGAGCTGCACGCCGGGCGCAGGCGACTGCTTTAGCACCGTCCCGCTCCGACTGCGAGAGCGGATCTTCTTCACCGATCCGGTCCGGCAGTTGGCGGCGACGATTGCCTTCCTGGCCGCCGCGAGTTGCTTGCCCTTCACGCGCGGGACGACGCACGGTGGCTTCGCGCCGACGTAACGGGCCAGGGCGAAGTTCTCGAGCGCGCCAATCGAGGGTGCAGCCCACCCGCCGACGACGATCTTCGCGTCCGGCTGCAGGGTGACCGCGCGGGCCGTGTCGGTGGCTTGAACCTGGGTCGTCACCTTGCCCCCGGTCCCGAAGCCGGTGTCGAGCGCGCCGCTAGGCCCGAGGCGAACGACCCCGAACGTCGCCGCGGTGTCTTTCCTGTCGACGCTGACGGTGCCGGCGAGCACGATCTTGCCGTTGCCCTGAAGCGCGAGATCCCCGGCGGTCTCGTTCCCCGGTCCGATCGGGGTCAGGGACTTGCCGCCCATTCCGAAGGTGGTGTCGAGCGCGCCGGCGAGGGTCAAGCGAGCCGCTCCGAAATCGCGGTCGGTCCCGTTCGAGAACGCGCCGGACACGACCAGCTTCCCGTCGGGTTGAAGCACGACGTGCGAGTACCGCAGGACGGTGGCCCCCGATGCAACGATTGCGAGCCCCCCGCTCCCGAACGTCGCGTCGAGGCTGCCGTTCGGGAGGTAGCGGATGACGCCGGGATCGTAGGAGGTGCCTTCGCCCTGGATCGGGCCCGTCGCGACGAGCTTGCCGTCCGGCTGGAGGATCACGTCCGTCAGCAGGTCGGCCCCCGGACCGGTCGGCGTGACGACCGTCCCGCCCGAGCCGAAAGTGCCGTCAAGCGCGCCGGTTGCTGTGTACCGCGCCGCGGCCGCGTCGAACGAGCCGTCCTTGTAGCTCTCGCCGACGGCCACGATCTTCCCGTCCGGCTGGAGGACGAGCGCGCGTCCGGCATCGACCGCGTGGGCGCCGCCCACGTCCGTCGTCACCTTTCCGCCGGTGCCGAAGCTCGGGTCGAGCGAGCCGTTCGCCAGCAGGCGGGCGAGTGCGAAGTCGAAGTCGGGTATGCCGCCGGTCCCCATGTCGGCGAACCCGACGACGACGATCTTCCCGTCGGGCTGGAGCGCCACTTCCTGCCCGACGTCGTTGCTCGTTCCGAACGAGAGGATGACTCTGCCGGCGCTGCCGAAGGTGGGATCGAGGCTCCCGTCGGGCTGGTACCGGACGATCTCGAAGTCCGACTCGAAACGACTGCCGACCACACCGGCCGCGACGATCTTGCCGTCGGGCTGGATCGCGAGGTCGTAGATCTGGCCGTTCGGAGGCGTCTGCGTGATCACGATGCCGCCGGTGCCGAACGCGGGGTCGAGCTCGCCCGGCACGTTCGCGGACGCGCCGACGAGCGCGGCCGCAGCGAGGCCGCAAACCGCTACCGCGACCAGTGTGAGGACTCGTCGCATCTAGCCGCCGACGACGACGGCCTCGACGCCTGATTCCTTGAGCGCCGCCTGCGCCGCCGCCAGGCGCGCCAGCGGAACACGGTAGGGAGAGCACGAGACGTAGTCGAGCCCCAGCTCGTGGCAGAACTGGATCGAGTCCGGGTCGCCGCCGTGCTCGCCGCAGATCCCGAGCTTGATCTCCTCCTTGACGCGCCGGCCCCGCTCGACTGCGATGCGCATCAGCTCGCCGGCGCCGTCGCGGTCGAGCGTCTCGAACGGGTTCCGCTGGAGGATGTCGTCCTCGAGGTAGAACGTGAGGAACTTGCCCTCGGCGTCGTCCCGCGAGAAGCCGAGCGCGGTCTGGGTGAGGTCGTTCGTCCCGAAGGAGAAGAAATCGGCGTGCGGAGCAATCTCGTCGGCGCGGACGCACGCGCGCGGGAGCTCGATCATCGTCCCGCACAGGTACTCCCCCGCGCCCTCCTCGGCGGCGACCTCGTCGGTCAGCTCACGCAGCCGGCTGAGCTCCTCGGAGAAGCCGACCAGGGGATGCATGATCTCGGTCAGCGGCGCTTCCCCCGTTCGCTTCTCGACCGCGAGCGCGGCGCGAATGATGGCGCGCACCTGCATCTCGTAGATCTCCGGATACATGAGGCCGAGCCGGCAGCCGCGCGTCCCCAGCATCGGATTCGACTCCTGGAGCGCGCGGATCCGCTTGCGCATGCGCTCGTCGGTCGTCTCGTCGAGCGACGGGAGGAACTCGTGCAGCGGCGGATCGAGCAGGCGGATCGTGACCGGGAGTCCCGCCATCGCCTCGAAGATGCCCTCGAAGTCCGACTGCTGGAGCGGCAGGAGCTTGTCGAGGGCCTCGCGGCGGGAGCGCTCGTCCGAGGCCATGATCATCTCGCGGACGAGCGGGAGCCGGTCCTCGGCCATGAACATGTGCTCCGTCCGGCAGAGGCCGATTCCCTGGGCGCCGAACTCACGCGCCTTGGCGGCGTCGCCGGGCGTGTCGGCATTCGCGCGGACCTTGAGACGGCGCAGCTCATCTGCCCACTCCAGCACCGTGCCGAAATCCTCGTTGATCTCCGGAGCAACGAGGTCGACCGCGCCGATGATCACGTTGCCGGTACCGCCGTCGATCGTGATCACGTCGCCCTCGACCACGTCGTGCGTGCCGAGCGTCGCCGTCTTCGCCTGCGGGTCGAGAGTCAACTCCTCACAGCCGGCAACGCAGGGTTTCCCCATTCCGCGCGCGACCACCGCCGCGTGCGAGGTCATCCCGCCGTGGGCGGTCAGGATGCCGGCCGCCTCGATCAGGCCATGGATGTCGTCGGGCGTCGTCTCCCAGCGGACGAGGATCACCTTCTCCCCCGCCTTCCCGCGCTCCGCCGCGGTGTCTGCGTCGAAGACGATCTCGCCCGAGGCGGCGCCCGGCGAGGCGTTCAGCCCCTTGCACGCGACCTCGTACTCGGCGTTCGGATCGAGCATAGGGTGGAGCAGCTGGTCGAGCTGTCCCGGGTCGATCCGCGCGACGGCTTCTTCGCGGGAGATGAGCCCCTCCTCCACCATGTCGACGGCGGCCTTCAGCGCCGCTGCCGCGGTTCGCTTCGCCGATCGCGTCTGGAGCAGATACAGCGTGCCCTCCTCGACGGTGAACTCAATGTCCTGCATGTCCCGGTAATGCTCCTCGAGGCTGCGGATCGTCTCGATCAGCTCGTCGAAGGCCTCCGGCATCTTCTTCTTCATCGCCGCGATGGGCTCGGGCGTGCGGATCCCGGCCACGACGTCCTCGCCCTGCGCGTTCGCCAGGAACTCGCCGTACAGGCCGGGCTTCCCCGTCGCAGGGTCGCGGGTGAAACAGACGCCCGTGCCCGAGCCGTCGCCTCGGTTCCCGAACACCATCTGCACGACGTTCACCGCGGTCCCGAGATCGTCGGGAATGCCGTGGGCGCCGCGGTAGACCTGGGCCCGCGGGGTATCCCACGACTCGAAGACGGCCCGGACGGCCCGGCTCAGCTGCTCACGGCCGTCTCCGGGGAACCGCTCGCCCGTCTCCAGCTCGTAGATCCCGCCGAATGTCTGGGCGAGCTCGGCCAGGTCGTCGCCGTCCAGGTCGACGTCGTGCTTGACGCCGCGCTTCTGCTTGAGCTCCGTGAGCGCCTGCTCGAACCGGTACCCGTCGATGCCGTCCACGACCTCGCCGTACATCTGGATCAGCCGGCGGTACGAGTCGTAGGCGAAGCGACCGTTCCCGGTCGCCCGAGCGAGCCCCTCCGCCGCCACCTCGTTCAAGCCGAGGTTGAGGATCGTGTCCATCATCCCCGGCATCGACACCGCCGCTCCCGAGCGGACGGAGACGAGCAGAGGGTCGGTCGCGTCGCCGAACCGCTTGCCCGTCTTCTGCTCGAGCTCGGCGAGATGGTCGGCGATCTCCTCCTCGAGCCCGTCGGGGAACCGGCGGCCATTCGTCCAGTAGACACGGCACGCCTCGGTCGTGATCGTGAAGCCGGCCGGAACGGGAACGCCGAGCTGGGTCATTTCCGCCAGGCCGACGCCCTTGCCGCCGAGCAGCTCGCGCCCTCCCTCGGCCTGCTCGTCGAAGTCGTAGACGTACGTCACGCCCGAATCCTTTCATTTTGCGGCGGCAATACACTCGCTTTGTGTGCCGACCGGTGAGTACGGTGA
>JACDER010000146.1 GCA_013816275.1 Actinomycetota bacterium
CGAGCGGGTACGTCATCCCGTACTTCTTCGCGAACGCCCGCGCGTCGCTCGAGAGATCTTGCTGATCCACGCCGAGGACGACGACACCCTGCCCCCGGTAGCGGTCCCACGCCCGCTCGAGGTCCCCTGACTCGTCGCGGCAGGGAGCACACCACGACGCCCAGAAGTTGAGTACGACCGCCTTTCCCTTCAGTGAAGCGAGCGACATCGTTCCCGGCCGGTCGAGGCGCGGCAGTTCGAACGCGGGCGCGACGGGATGCTTGTTCTGCGCGACCTGCTGCGGAATCGTGCTCTTCTCCTGGTTGACGATCTTCCAGACCAGGAGGCCCAGGAGCCCGAGCACGACGGCGAGCGCGGCGAGCTGCGCTCCGAGTCTGAGCCGCATCAGGCCGAGACGATGAAGACCTGCGTCCCCACGTGCACGTGGGAGAACAGCCACTCGGCGTCCGAGATGTACATCCGGATGCAGCCGTGGGAGGCGGAGTAGCCGATCGAGGCGGGATCAGGGGTCCCGTGAATGCCGACGCCGGGCGACGTGATGCCCATCCAGCGCGTTCCGAGCGGGTTACCAGGCCCCGGCGGGACCGGCTTCGCGCCCGCGGCCCACGGAGAGTCGGGCGGGTACCACCACGGGTTCTCCCACATGACCTCGATCTCGAAGTGGCCGAGCGGCGTCGGGTAGCTCGACTGGCCCGTCGCGACGGGGAACACGCGCCACGGGCGCATGCCTTTGTAGAGGTACAGGTGGTTCGAGCCGCGCCGGATGACGATCAGAGGCCCGAAGCTGTTCCGGGTCACCGCCGGCTGGGTGAGCTTCTGGATCAGCTTGACCGGCCCCTTGCGATTCGCCTTCAGGGCCGTGACGATCAGCGTCACCGAGCGCGCGCGATCGATCTTCTTGCCGGGCAGGGACTTCGTGATCCAGGGCTTGACGTTGCGGAGCCTGAGGACCGAGTCGACAGGTGCGTGGTCGAAGCGCTTGCCGAGCTTGGCGACGAACGTACGCACCGGCGCCAGACGAACGGCGATCGACAGAGGAACAGCCGAGTCGGGCGCCGCCTCGAGCGCATGCTTTACGGCGGCGCGGAGCTGTGGAACGGCTCCGAGCCCGGTAGGCCCGGCGCGGAAGGCGCGCTTGCCGACCTTGACCACGATCGGCTGCTGGACGGCGCCGAGGACGGCGGCCTTCGCGTCCGCGCCGCTCATTCCGCCCACGGACACGCCGGCGATGGTGACGCCGGGCGGGATCACCGTCGGGCTCGGGCCTGTCGTCGTCGTGCCCGTTGTCGTCGTGCTCGTCGTGGTCGTCGCGGTCGTGTCCGTTCCCGTCGTCGTTCCGGTTCCGGTCGACGCGATGACGGTCGCCGACAGCCCGCCGGCGGCGAGGAATCCGAGCGTGAACAGAACCGGCAACCAGAGGCGACGCACGAGCGGAGTGTAGCCCGGGGTCCTTACGGAGCGGTAGGAAGAAGGTGCTCGTCGAGGCCGCCGTTTTCCGCCGCGTACTTGACGATCATCCGGTCCGTGATCCACTCGACCGGCGCACGGTCGTCCGTCCACGGAGTGCTCGACCGCGCTGCCGGCCGCATCTGTCTGCCCAGGAGCCCGGCCAGTGCCGAGAGTCGATCCGGCGCGCGGGCCAGGCGCCGGGCGAGCACCGCCGTCCGGGTGGGCGCCGACAACCCGATCACGAGCTGGTTGAAGCGGAGCGCTTGCCAGGTGACCACTTGCGGGAACTCGGCGGCGAGGGTGCCCGAGATCCCCTGGGCCAGGCGCACGTCGCCGGGCACGGTCGCCACGTTGAGCGCGATCGCCCCGCCCGGCCGGAGGTGTTCGCGCGCGAGGCGGAAGAACTCGCGCGTCGCCAGGTAGAAGGGCACGTAGGGCTGCCGGTAGGCGTCGACGAAGATCAGGTCATACCGCGCCCGGGTCGAGCGCAGGAACGGCCGCGCATCGGCGGTGAAGACACGGAGCCGCGGGTTGTCCCCGAGCCCGAAGAACCGCCGCCCGACGGCGGTCACCTCAGGGTCGAGCTCGACGCCGTCGATCTGCGCCTCCGGGTAGAAGACTCCGAAGGCCCGCGCGGTCGTCCCGCCCGCGTTGCCGAGAATCGCGATCCGCCGCACCGGCCGGCCCACGAGCGGCGGGACGGCCAGGAACATGTCCCACTCGCCGCCCGTGAGCACGGTGTCCGGCCGCCAGATCGAGTGCTTCGCGATCCCTTCGTTCATGTACAGAAACCGCACTCCGTCCCGTTCGACGACCTGGATGTACTGGTACGGGGACTCCTCCTCGAAGATCAGGCCCGGGACCGCCTTCACGGTGCCCGGCGGAATCGCGAGCAGCGCGGCGAGCGCGCCGGCGGCGGCGACCCAGCGTGGCCCGAGGAGGAGCGAGGCGCCGGCAGCGATGAGGACAGCGGCACCGATGAGCGTCCGCTGCGTGCCGAGCAGCGGGATGGTGACGAGCGCCGGGAGAAAAGTTCCGAGCAGGCTGCCGGCGGTCGAAAGCGCGAAGATCCTTCCCGCCGTCGACCCGGCGGTGCTGACGTCCTCGATCCCGAGCCGGATCGCGAAGGGCGTGACCATGCCGAGGAGCGTCACCGTCGGCGCGAAGAGGACGAGCGAGCCGAAGAACGAGCCGACGACCACGCCGGCCGACGCGCCGTCGACGCCGCCGACCACGAGATCCAGGAACGGCCGGGCAACGAACGGCGTGGCCGCAATGCCCACGGCGGCCGTGAGGACGAGCGCCCCGAGCAGCCGCCTGCTCGGCCGGCGGTCAGCGAGCCGGCCACCCAGCCAGTAGCCGAGGGAGAGCGATGCGAGAACGAGACCGATGATGTTCGCCCAGACGGCAGTCGACGATCCGTAGTAGGGCGCGAGAAGGCGCGAGGCCGAGATCTCGGTCGCCATCGCTCCGATACCGGCTGTGAAGACGAGCCCGAAGAGCGCGGCAGAGCTCCGGCGCTCGCCGAGCGCAGCTCGTTCCGCTACCTCGGCCACTCAGACTCGCTTGATCACGACGACCGCGCAGTCGTCCGCGAGATCGCCGCTGCCGAACGCCCGGCAATCGGCAACGATCGCGCGCGCGAGCTGCTTCGCCGGCAGGGCTCCGCCCCGGACGAGCACCTGGTCCAGGCGCTCGGTCCCGTACATCTCCTTGTCCCGCCGCTGCTCGACGATCCCGTCGGTGTAGAGGACGAGCGCGGCACCCACTTCGAAGGGAACGCGGACCTCCTCGTACGTCTGGCCGGGGTCGATGCCGAGCGCGAGCCCACGGCTCGGAAAGTCGGCGATCGTTCCATCGCGCCCGACGAGCCTGGGAGGCGGATGGCCGGCGTTCGCGCACGCGACCTCGCCCGCGTCGGCGTCGACGAGCACGTAGACGAGCGTGATGAACTTGCCGAACCCGATCTCGCTCGTGACGACCTCGTTGGCCGAGGCAAGGAAGTCATCGGGTTCCGGATGCTCGCGCGCGAGCGAGCGGAAGACGAACTTCGCCATCGCCATGTCCGCCGCGGCCTCGATCCCGTGCCCGGTGACGTCGCCGAGCACGACAGCGAGCCGGCCGTCGGGAAGCGCAAGGAAGTCGAAGAGATCGCCCCCCACGTCGACCCGGGCGGACGACTCGTACACCGTGCCGATGTCGAGCCCGTCGAGCTCCGGCTCGCTGCGCGGCAGGAGCGAGCGCTGCATCATGTCCGAGAAGCTCTTCTGCTGCTGGTAGAGCCGGGCGTTGTCGATCGCGAGCGCCGCCTGTCCGGCGAGCGAGAGAGCCGCGTCCACGACCTCCCCTCGCAGAGGGCGCGCGGGGTCGAGCGAGACGAGCGTCAGGATCGCAAGCGCCTCGGTGGGGGTCGCCACCGGGATGACGACGCTGGTCGCACCTCGCTCGAGGAACGGGACGAGCAGCTCCTGGCCGGGCAGCTCGGCGGCCGACTTGCGATCCAGGACGAGGGGCTCCCCCGACCGAAGCAGCCGGCGAACGGGCGGCGGCGTAGCGGGCTGGTCCGGCGACAGGACGGCGCGCAGGGCCTCCAGCTTCGGGTCCGCCAAGTACACGGACCGCGTCTCGAGCACCTCGCCCCGCCCGTCGGGGAGCCGCATGACCGCAGCGTCGATACCGAGTGTCTCGACCACCGTACGCGTGACCGCGTCGAGCGTCGCGTCGAGCGAAAGGCTGTGCGTGAACGAGCGCGAGATCTCGTACTGGGCGCGCAGCTGGCGAGCGGACTGCCGTTCTGAGCGGAGCGCTTCCTCGAGCCTGGAACCGAGCCGCTTCGCCTCCTCGTGCAGGCGCGCGTTCTCGACCGCGACCGCCAGCTGGGCCGCCAGTGCGCTCATCAGCGCGACCTCGTTCTCGTCGAACGTCCGCCGCGCCGGTGGATAGACGGCGAGCAGCCCGATCACGGCTTCGTGTGCGAGCAGCGGCACTGCCAGCACCCCCTCGATGCCCGACTCGGCCAGCTCGCCGCGGACGCCTGAGAGCATCTCCACGCTCTCCGCGGCCGGCACGATCAGCGCCTGGCGCCCTCTGTACGGGCCGAGCGCCAGCGCAAGAAGCATCTCCGCCACCCGGGCATGCGGGCCGACCAGGCCGCGTCCGGCGACGGGCTGCAGCCGTCCGCCCTCCCTGAGGTAGACGGCGACTCGTTCGACGCGGAGCAGCTCGGCGATTCGGTCGACCGCGGTCTCGAGCGTGTGTGAGAGCGAGAGCTGCGCGATCGCCTGCCCGATGACGGCGACGAGCGCGCGCGTCCGCTCGAGCTCGGCCTCGGTCTCCTCGAGCGTGTCGCTCGAGCGGAGCGCCTGGGCGGCTCTGACCCCGAATGCCGCGAGCAGGCCGGTCGTTCCGTTGACCGGCTCGGCTCCGGCCTCGAAGAACAGCTGGAGCACGCCGAGCGGCGGCTCGCCGAGCCGGACGCTCGCGACCGAGTCCGCCACGAGGACCGGTGCCCGGCCCTCGAGCATCTGCGCTGCGGTCTGCTCGAGCTCCGGAAGCCTGGTC
>JACDER010000147.1 GCA_013816275.1 Actinomycetota bacterium
AAGAATGGCGACACCGTGGGAAAGCCGTACGCCGCCACCGCCGCCGAGATCAGATTCGTGTTGCCGAAGGCAATCCCGACGCTGCCGACGCGGCCCGCGAGCGTCTGGCCCCCGACCGGCGCTGCCACCGCAGCGGCGTAGTCGGATCCCCAGGGACAGTTCGTGGTGCACGAGCTGTATTGCGCCCACGTGCTCGACGTGTAGAAGGCGGTCAGCGGCCATATGCCGTACGGCGTGTCGCTCGGGCTATTCGCGCCCGGGATGAACTCTCCGCTGATCATGAAGACGTGCTGGTCGTTGACGCAGTGCCCTGCCGTCCAGATCAGATTCTGACCCTGCGAGGTCACCGAGGTTGCGGAACAAGAGTACAGAGCCCCGGTCTGATCCTCGACGTACAGGATCCCCATGGTCGAGATGCCGTGGCCGACGAGGCCCGTGATGCCCGGCGGGGCCCACGAAGGGGCCGCCGACGCCGAGCGCGTGCGATCCAGCGGCGTCGCCGCGGCACGTCGCTCGACCGTCCAGAATCTCCGGGTCTCGAGCGGGCTCCGGCTCACGCGCGAGCCGACGACCACCGAGTGGACCTGCTGCTCCCGAGCCTGCGCGCCCGCGGCAAACGTCAGCCACGACGCCGCGACGGCGACCGGAAGCGCCCACCTCAGCATGCGCCGCATGCAAGACACGATGCCACGTCTCCGTCTGTTAGACAATCACCTAACGCACGACCCCGCAATCAGGAGGATGAGATGACACTCAGGATCGGAGACACCGCCCCCGACTTCGAGGCGGAGACGACCGAGGGGAAGATCCACTTCCACGACTGGATCGGAGATTCCTGGGCAGTGCTGTTCTCCCACCCGAAGGACTTCACCCCCGTGTGCACGACCGAGCTCGGCTACATGGCCAAGATCAAGCCCGACTTCGACCAGCGCAACGTCAAGGTGATCGGGCTCTCGGTCGACTCGACCGGCGACCACGAGAGCTGGGCGAAGGACATCGAGGAGACGCAGGGCAACGCGCCCAACTACCCGATCATCGGGGACGCGGACTTCGAGGTCTCCAAGGCCTACGGGATGCTGCCCGCGGAGACTTCCGGGGACCCGAAGTCGCGGACGCCAATGGACAACCAGACCGTTCGCAACGTCTTCGTCGTCGGCCCCGACAAGAAGATCAAGCTGATCCTCGCCTACCCGATGACGACCGGGCGCAACTTCGACGAGGTGCTGCGCGTAATCGACTCGCTTCAGCTGACCGCCAAGCACAAGGTCGCGACGCCGGTCAACTGGCAGCAGGGCGACAACGTCATCATCGCCGGCTCGGTCTCGAACGACGAGGCAAAGGAGACGTTCGGCGAGTGGGAGGAGCCGAAGCCGTACATCCGGATCGTTCCGCAGCCGAGCTGAGCACAGGATGAAAATGAACTAGTCGCGGCGCAAGAGCCGCGTCAGCTCGTAGGGCAGCGCGCGGTCGCCCGTGATCCGCGTCAGCCCCTGCAGCATCGCCGTGCGTGGGTTCTGCTCTCCGCGCAGCAGCCGGAGGAGGAGATTGGCGTCGGCCGCCTCCACAACCGTGTCCGCCCGCGCCCGGCGCCGCGTCACCACGACTCGGCCCCCGAACAGGCTGACGTGCCACGGCTCGCACCCCTCGACGTCGAACCGGATCGTTCCGTTCAGATCCTTCGCACGCTCGAGGTCGACGACGGCCGGGAGCGTGTCGAAGAACTCGTCGAGCTCGGCGACGTCAGGTGAGGAGGCGGCTGCCGCGCGGGTGCCCCCGGCGTCCGTCCGTCCCCAGCGACCCGGGATCCCGCTGAGCGAGAGCTTGCCGATCAGCGAAGGCAGGACCGGATCCGACTGCAGCGTGTCTCCATCCGGCTCGAGCCCGAGCAGCGTGCGAACGAGCAGCAGAGGCGTGCCCGAGGCCCAGGCCTGTGGGCTGCACGCGGTCGGGTACTCGACGGGGAAGCGGGTCTCCTCGCGCGGGTAGCCCGCGAATGCTTCGGGGAGCCGTCCGTCGAAGTACGTCGCGGCTTCGAGCAAGGCCGCGGCGATCTGTCCGGCTTCGTCCCGGTAGCCGTAGCGGGCGAGCCCTGCCGCGATCAGCGAGTTGTCGTGCGGCCAGACGGTCCCGAGGTGGTACCCGAGCGGGTTGTACGTGACCTCGTCCGCCGACATGGTGCGCACGCCCCAGCCCGAGAACAGGCCCTCCCCCGACAATCGAGCCGCCACGGCGGCGGCCTTGTCGTCGTCCACGATCCCGCTCCAGAGCAGGTGGCCGATGTTCGACGTGACCGAGTCCATCTGGCGCTTCTCGCCGTCGAGCGCGAGCGCGAAGCACTCCAACTCCTCGACCCAGAAGTCCCGGTTGAAGCGCTCCCTGAGCTCCCCGGCCTCGCGCTCGAGCCGGAAGGAGAGCTCCTCGTCCCCCCACACCTCTCGCGCGAGCCTCGCACACCGCATCTTGGCGTCGTAGACGTAGCCCTGGATCTCGCAGACCGCGCGAGGCGCGACGGCGAGCTCGCCGTGCCGGTCGACGATCGAAGTGTGGGAGTCCTTCCAGCACTGGTTGTCGAGACCGGTCTTCGTGTTCCGTCTCTGGTACTCGACGTAGCCGTCGCCGTCGAGGTCGCCGTAGCGGTCGATCCACTCGAGCGCGGCCCGCGCCTCCTGCTCGAAGCGGCGGACGAGGTCGGCGTCGCCGGTCCAGCGTTCGTACTCGTCCAGCACGATCAGAAAGAGCGGCGTCGAGTCGGCCGAGCCGAAGTACGGAGAGTGGGGACGCTCCTCGAAGGCGGTCAGCTCGCCGAAGCGGAGCTCGTGCAGGATCTTGCCCGGCTCGGCGTCGCGGAACGCATCGTCGGTGGAGGACTGGAATAGCGCGAGCGAGGTCAGCGTCGCCTGCGCCAGATCCGGCACGTACGGAAGCGCCTGGTAGCTCGTGATCAGGCTGTCCCGCCCGAACAGGGCCATGAACCACGGGAGACCGGCCGCGGGGACCGCCTGCCCGCCACGCAGGATGGCCGGGTAGAACCGGAGCGCTGCGAGGTCGACCAGGCTGCGGGCATAGACCTCCTCGAGCGGGCGCCAGTCGGACTCGAGCGTCGGCGCGCCGGCCAGCCATTCCTCCAGGCTCGCGGCGGCTTCGGGCCTCGCCTCGACGTGCGCGTGGCGGTAACGCGGGGGGTCGAGCGGCTCGGGATCCCCGGAGAGCGCAGGGACGACTTCGAGGCACGTCGACCAATTCTCGTGCGGCTCGATCCGGACGCGGAAGGTGAGCCCATGTTCGTCGAGCTCGGCGTCACGTGAGGTCGCGGAGATCCAGGTTTCGCGCACGTAGCGCTCCCGCTGGTAGGCGAGCACGATCTTGTTCCCCTCGACCCGCTGGGAGTGCGTGCCCTTCTTCGGCAGTGCGTCCTTGACCTCGAACAGGTCGGCGAAGTCGGCAGCCGCCTCCAGGCGGACCTCGAGCTCGATCGGCTCCCGGCCGTGGTTCATCACGGTCACGTCCTCGTGGAAGCCGTCGCCGACGAAGCGCTGACGCAGCACGGAGACCGATGAATCCGTGTAGACGGTTCCGGTCCCGCGCACGAGGAAGAACTGGGCGAACGAGTAGTGGATGTCATCGGTCGAGAGTGCGGACAACCCGTCGCCGTCGACCGTCAGCTTCCACTTCGAGAGGAAACGGGTGTCGTGGTAGAAGAGCCCCTGGGGGTCGCTGGGCGACGCGTCGACGTCGCCGGCCCGGTCGCTGACGACGAAGGTGCTTCCCTGCAGGCTGCTGACGGTCGGGCCCAACTCGCCCGGAGATTAGGCAGGCGGTGCTTCGGTGCGCAAGCGGCGTGGTGCGTGATGCGCCGGGCGGTGCGGCTGGAATGGGCCCAGCGCACGCGGCTTGTGCGGTGCGACAGGGGGCGGAGGCGGGGTTGGCGGCGGTGGCGGTGGCGGAGGTGGCGGAGGAGGCGGCGGCGGCGGAGGCGGCGGCGGCTCGGTCGAGGGAGCAGGGGGATCGACGACGAGCTGGGCCGTGTCGTAGGCCGGATCGGGATCGTCGGTGAACGAGCTCGGCAGGTGATAGGCGCGCGCGGTCAAGGTGAAGAGGCCGGTGCCTACGGGAAGCACGAAGACGGTTGCCGTCACCTCGACGCCTCGGGGAAGCGAGGCGACGAACAGCGGCCGGCACGACGGCAGGCATGCCCACCCCGGCGGCAGGTCGAGATCGAGCGCCGCGCCGGTGGCCAGGTCGGGCCCGATGTTGCGAACCGTGACTGCCAGTGCCGGCAATCCGTCGCTCGGTATCTCTCTGAAGGAGGTGACGGCGAGATCGGCGCGGGCCCGCGCGATCGCAGTCGTCTCCTCCACGGTGGTCGTGGGCGCGTTCGTGGCGCTGACCGTGATCGTCCGGATTGCCGTACGCGGCGCGCCCGTTGGGCCGACGACACGGGGAACGGCCACGATCGTGATCCGGATCCGCGTCCCCGGCGGCATCGTTCCGAGCTCGCAGTGGACGTTGTACGTCGCCGCGTTGTAGGAGCAGTCACCGAGGCTCGTCTGCACCGCGGTCACGGGCATCGTCGCCGGGATGTCCGTCTTCGAGTCGAGCGTGACCGAGTTGGCGTTCTCGCTTCCCTCGTTCGTGACGGTGATGAAGTACCTGACCTCGTTCGTGAGACGAACGGGATCCGGCTCGTCGGTGACGGAGACGGTGAGCGGGGATGCGGCGGCGGCCTGGAGCGCTCGCGGCCGGTGCGGCCGCTTCCCTTTGCTGAGCGTCACGCTCACGCGCGCAGCCGCAGCGAGGTTCGATCCGGCCCGCGGGCTCTGCGCGACCACGGTCCCCTTTCGAGCCGGCGAGTAGGCCTTTGCGACCTTGCCGAGCGAGCAGTTCCGGCGGCCGAGCAATGACTTCGCCTGCCCCAGGGTCTTCCCGGCGAGACGGGGTACCTCGCAACGGGGCTCGGGCGCCGGAGGAGGTGGG
>JACDER010000148.1 GCA_013816275.1 Actinomycetota bacterium
GTCGGTGCCCTCGAAGGCGCCGAACGTCTCTGTCACATGCTCAGGAATCGGCTGCGCCCGCCGCTCGGTGAGGTCGACCAGGACGAGCGTCTGTTTCGCCGTCACCATGAGCACGTCGTCCTCGACCCGGAAGGCGGCGAACTCGTACGTCATGCTCGTCCTCCCGATCCGGGCGAGGCGGACGAAGACCTCGAGCAGGTCGTCGAACCGGGCGGGAGCGAGGTACTCGACGGTGGAGGCGCGCATGACCAGCTCGTTGTGCGGGTCGATCTTCAGGAGCCCGAGGTGGCGGTGGTACTCGACGCGGGCGAGGTCGAAGTACGGCAGGTAGCGGCCGTAATAGACGATGCCCTGCGCGTCCGTGTCGGAGAAGCCGACGCGGGTCAGCGCGGAATACTTGAAGGGCGGCTTCCGGTCAGTGGGTCGCCCGAGTTCGAGCGTCACGAGCGCGAACGCTATCCGAGACAGCTCGCCGGTCCCGGTACCAGTGCAGCAGCCCCCATCCGGCCAGGACAGCCAGCAGCGCTCCGAAGACGGCGAAGGGAATGACGATGTACGTGCCGCTGATCCGGCTCCGGTCGTGCGTCGAACCGTCCCCCCGTGACTGCGGAGCGTAGTCCAGGACGGAGCGAACCTTCGGCTTGTCCGGAGTCCCGAAGATCACCTTCGGGATCAGCGACTCGACCAGCCAGCGCCCGCCGTGCTTCGTCAGCCTCAGGTCGAACAGCACAGGCCCGGTCTTTGCGCCCTTGCGCGGCTGGAGTAGCAGGCTTCCTCCGACTTCAGCGGGCTCCGCGTAGTCGAGTGACCAGGGAAACCTGTGGCCGCGCGCAGGATAGGGATAGACCGGATCGTGTCTCGCGAACTCTTTCCGGCTCATCCCGGCGCGGATGGATGGTGATACGAGACCGTAGGCGGCGCCGGGGTTCTCGTGCCGCACCGCGTGCGTGACGAACGCGTCGATCGTCCGGTCGATCGCCTTTCGGTCGGTCGGTGAGAGCCTGGGGGCGGCCATCGCAGGGGAAGCGACGAGCAGGGCTGCAACTGTCGCGAACGAGAGCTTTACACGCACCTCGTCAGATTAGACGTCGGCCTGGCCGAGTAGATCGCGGAGGGTTTCACCGGGCAGCGCGTGCACCGTTCCTCCGCGGCCGGTCATTGTCTCGGCGTTGATCATCGCGTTCACGATCGCCTCCTCGGTCGCCTCGATCGTGGCGTAGAAGAGGGGGTCGATCTCCTCGTTCGGGACCATGTCGAGCGGGCCGGCCTGGGGGTTGCGATTGCCCGTCGCGAAGGCGAGCGCGAAGTCGCCGCTGGAGTTCTCGCCGGCACCGCCGGTGCGCGCGACCCCGAGTGCGGAGCGCTGCGCGAGGCGCGCGCACTGGTGCGGAAGGAGGGGCGCATCGGTCGCGACGACGACGATGATCGAGCCCGTCGGGGTATCGTCCCGCGTTTCGAGAAGTGGGATCCGCTCGGGGCCGAGGATCCGGCCGACCGGGACGCCGTTTACGGCCAGGCGCGACCGCCGCCCGTGGTTTGCCTGCACGAGCACGCCGACGGTGTGACCGGGCTCGGTCGTGCGCGAGGCCGTCCCGATTCCGCCCTTGAAGCCGTGGCAGATCATCCCGGTGCCGCCGCCGACGGCTCCCTGCTCGACCTCGCCGTCGGAGGCGCCTTCCAGTGCGGCGAACGTGTGCTCGGGACGGACGTGCATGCCCTCGATCTCGTTCAGGAAGCCGTCGTAGGTCTCGCCGACGACAGGAAGGTGCCAGCGGCCGCGGTTGGCAGCGTGCTGAGCGGCGACGATCGCGTCTCGGACGACGCCGACCGAGAAGGTGTTGGTCAGCCCGATCGGAGTGGTCAGGAGCCCCGACTCCCGGATCCATTCGAGGCCGGTGAGCTCGCCGTTTCCGTTCAGGCGGTGTGCGCCCGCGAAGCACGGCTCGCCGTCGGGAGTGGGGAGGATGACGGTCACTCCGGTACGGACGCCGTCGCCCTCGGTCAGCGTCGTATGACCGACGCTGACGCCGGCGACGTCCGTAAGGGCGTCGAGCGGTCCGGGCTCGAGCTCTCCGATCCGGATCTCGAGGTCCCGTGCGTTCACGCGCGGATCTCGGTGAGCACCTCGTCGCGCTTTCGCTCCATCAACTCCTTGGTGCGCGCCTCGAGGTTGAGGCGGAGGAGCGGCTCGGTGTTCGAGGGGCGGACGTTCATGTGCCAGCCGTCCGCGTCGACGGAGACCCCGTCCAGATGGGACACCGTCCCTTCGGGTTCGTATCGCTGTTCGAGCCTCTTCAGAACCTCGTCCACGTCCGCGACGGGCGTGTTCAGCTCGCCCGTGATGAAGTAGCGCTCCCGGTACCGACGCAGGACCTCGGACAGCCGCTCGCCCCTCTTCGAGATCAGCTCGAGCATGAGCAGGAAGGGCACGACGCCCGAGTCCGCCTGAGAGAAGTCGCGGAAGTAGTAGTGGCCGGAGACCTCGCCCGCGAACGCGGCGTCCTCCTTCCGCATCAGGTGCTTGATGTAGGCATGTCCGACGCGGCTCACGATCGGAATTCCACCGGCGCGCTCGATCGTCTCGGGCACGGCCCAGCTGGCCCGGACGTCGTAGATGATCTTCGCGCCCGGTTCCTTCTCGAGCACCGACTCGGCGAGGAGCGCGGTGATGAAGTCGCCGGGGACGAACTCGCCGGTGTCATCCACGAAGAAGCAGCGGTCGGCGTCGCCGTCGAACGCAACTCCGAGATCCGCGCGCTCCTCGAGCGTCTTGCGGACGATGAACTCGCGGTTCTCCGGCAGAAGCGGGTTCGGCTCGTGGTTCGGGAAGCTTCCGTCCGGCTCGAAGTAGCAGGGGACGGCGTCGATCGGCAGCCGGTCGAGAACCGGCGGCAGCATCGCGCCCGCCATCCCGTTGGCCGCGTCGATGACGACGCGCAGTGGACGGATCGACTCGACGTCGACGAACGACAGCACGCGGTCGACGAATGCCGGCCAGATGTCGTACGCCTCGATCTGACCCCGCCTGTCCACAGGGGTCTGACCCCGGTTTTGCACAGCGCGGTCGCGGAGGTCGAGCAGGCCGGACTCTCCGCCGACCGGGAGCGCGCCCTCGCGGACGATCTTCATTCCCGTGTACTGCTTCGGGTTGTGTGAAGCGGTCACGGCGATTCCTCCGTCGAGGCCGAGCGAACCCACCGCGAAATAGACCATCTCGGTTCCGACGAGGCCCAGGTCGAGGACGTCAGCGCCGCTGTCGGCCACACCGGACATGACCGCCTGCGCCATGGTGGGGGCCGAAAGGCGCATGTCCCGCCCGACCGCGATCCGCCGCGGCTCGAAGTGCTCCGCGTAGGCGCGCCCGATCGCGTAGGCGCCTTCCTCGTCGAGCTCGTCGGGGTAGATACCACGCACGTCGTAGGCCTTGAAGACCTTGGGATCGAGCACGGGCCGATCGTACCGCGTGAGGTTCTGGGCCTCCGCGGCGATAGATGAGCATCGACGGAAGGAGAACCATGAAGAAGATCGCACTCCTCGTCCTCGCCGGCGCCGGGCTCCTCGCGTTCGCCGGAACGGCACAGGCGAAGGAGATCGTCGGCCTCAAGATCTGTGGCGCGTCGGGCTGCAATGCGTCCACCGACCGCGAGCAGCTGAAAGGGTGGATGCTTGGCGGAAGCTCGGATCCCGAGCAGTCCACGTCGGTTCCCGCGGAGCCCTTCTATACGGCGGAGCTCTCGTTCGGCGACCCCGAGGGGAACGTCATCCACCAGGAGACCGCTTACTGGCTTCCGGGCAGCAACGTGATGCGATTCCGCGGCCAGACCCAGGATCCGTGGTGGAAGCTCGACCCCAGCGGGATCTCGATGTTCCAGCAGATCTCCGCCGGGATCGATGCGTTCACGCCGGAGCTCTCGGGGGTGAAGGTGAAGGGGAAGTCGGTCTCCGATCCGACCTCGTATCTGCGCCTGTTCGGGGAGTTCCCCTACCGCACCTTCCCGAAGGGCAAGCTCCACCTGATCACGATCGCGCTCACCGCATCGAAGCCGAATCCCTGGGTGAGCGGGACTCTGCGGCTGCGCTACGAGGCGTCGCGGCGGCTGCTGATCCGTCCCGACGGCTACGTGAGACTGCCGGCCGCGCTCGGCAAGCTCGTGATGCAGCGGGCCTCGCTGACGGCGTCGGCGACCTCCGGCTCCGGCGGTGGCTCCACGGCGCTCTACGCCGGACTCGGTGTGGGCGGCGCGGCGGCGCTCGGCGCGCTCGCCGTGGCGAGGCGCAAGAGAATGAGCTGAGTGAGCGGAGGAGACGTCGGTGGCGAGCAGCGATTTCGTCGTGAACAGCACGACTTCGACGGTCTGTTCCGGGCTCACTACCCGGAGATCGTCCGCTACCTCAGCGTGCGGCTCCGTTCGCGCGAGGAAGCGGCGGATCTCGCCTCCGAGGTCTTCCTCGAAGCGTTCAAACGCGTCCCTGGACTGCGCTGGCGAGGGAAACCCGTGCTTGCCTGGCTCTACCGGGTGGCCGCGAACATGGCCGCCGACTCGTTGAGAAAGCGCGGTCGCGAGGTGCTCTCACCCGAGCTCGCGGAATCCGCTTCTGCCCCGGACCCGACCGAGGCCCTCCCCGACCGCGAGGCGCTCAACCGCGCCCTCGGGAGCCTGCCGCCCGAGTATCAGCTGGTGGTGCATTTGCGGTTGGTGGAGGGCTACTCGTTCGCCGAGGTCGCGCGGCTGACGGGCCGCAGTGTCGGGTCGTGCCAGATGTTGATGCTTCGCTCGGCCCGCCGGCTGCGGGAGAAGCTCGAAGAGGCAGGTGTCCGTGTCCCGGCGTGACGAGCGACATCTGGCCGCCCGGCTCGCCCGCGCGCTGGACGGCCAGGAGCAGCCCCGGGAGGACGTTGCCGCGCT
>JACDER010000149.1 GCA_013816275.1 Actinomycetota bacterium
CCCCGCTGAGTCTTTACCGCCCAGTGATCAAGTCCACGATCCTCGCTCTCTCGAGCCTCGCCGCGCTCGCACTCGCCGCGGTGGCGTCGGCGGCGGGCCCCACTCTCTCGGTCGCGGCGACGAGCAGCTCCTACTCAGCCGCGGCGTCGACCATCATCCGCTTCGCCGACGACGGGTCCGATCCGACGGCGTCGATCGACGTCTACGCTCCGCCCGGATACGCGGCCGACCTCAACCAGCCGTTCGGCTCCACGATTGGTCGAATCGACGCACACGCGACGACAGCCACGACGCCGGACGTCAGGCTCGCCGGGCCGATCAAGAACGGCGATCCGCTCGCGTACGTGGACGCCGCCGCAACCTGCACTCCCGACCGGACCGTGCACGACGCGGTCTGGACGACCACCCTGAACGCCGCCGGAGCCCCTCTGGGCCACCTCACCGTCTTCGTCGATCGAGCCCCTTCCTCCGATGCGGCCGACTATTCCGTCCGCCTGCGAGCCTGCTTCGACGACCCGGCGATGACGGGTCTCCGGCTGACGCGGGCGACGCTGACGCTCAACGCCGTGTTCACGAATCCGGGCACGGCCGGCGAGTACCGGTGGACGACCATCCTGCGCACGCTCGCCACCGTCCCGGCGCTCCCGCTCGAGAGCCAGACGATCGTCCGGCTGCCGCCTCGCTTGACGCTCGCGCGCAAGCTGATCCGGCCCAACGGCTCGCACGGGCGGACGTTCATCCGGCTTTCCGGCGCAGTCACGGAGCAGGGCCGGGGAGTCACCGGCGTCCGCGCCGAGGTCCTCGGGGGCCAGCGGGCTTCGGCGCTCCGGCGGCTGACCTATGCCACCTCCTTCGAAGGCGGTCAGTTCGCCGTGGTCGCGCCGCTCCGGAGCAAC
This sequence comes from Actinomycetota bacterium, assembly GCA_013816275.1. Taxonomy (GTDB): domain Bacteria; phylum Actinomycetota; class Thermoleophilia; order Gaiellales; family Gaiellaceae; genus JACDER01. The sequence goes on from JACDER010000149.1 coordinate 897, forward strand.
ACGGTCTTCAAGGCGCGAATCTCGGCTCCGCTCCGCGCAGGCCCCCTCTCCCGGTGCGAGCTCTTCAAGCTCCAGCCGGACGCGATCTGCTCCAGCCTCACGCTTGCTCCGTTCACGGCCGAGAGCCCTTCGGTGACTCTGCCCCGGCGCTAGAGTGACGCCCGTGAACGTCCTCTCGGTGATCCACGGCGACAAGGTTCGGGCCGGTGTCTTCGCCGATGCGATCGCGGAGCGGGGAGACGAGCTCGAGGAGTGGAGCCTCGCTTGGGGCACGCCGCCTCCGAGGCCGCTCGACGACTACGGAGCCGTGCTCGTGTTCGGCGGGGCCATGCACGCCGACCAGGACGAGCACCATCCCTGGCTGAAGGAAGAGAACTTCCTCCTCCAGCGGCTCCTGGGCCTGCAGGTTCCGATCCTCGGGGTCTGCCTCGGCGCCCAGCTGATCGCGAAGGCCGCGCACGCGGACGTCGGCCCTTCGACGGGGCCCGAGATCGGCTGGCATCCCGTCGAGCTGACCGACGAGGCGCGGGACGATCCGGTGCTCGGAGGATTGCCCGAGCGATTCGAGGCCTTCCAGTGGCACTACTACACGTACGGGATTCCGTCCGGCGGGGTCGAGCTCGCGCGAAGCGAGCTATGCACACAGGCCTTCCGGCTCGGTGAGCGCGCCTGGGGCATCCAGTTCCACGCCGAGGTGACCGAGGATCAGATCGAGAGCTGGGTGAACGAGGACGACTCCGAGGTTCCGGGCGGCGGGGAGCAACTGATCGCGCAGACGAGAGAGCGGATCGCGGAGTGGAACGAGCTCGGGCGCGGGCTGTGCTCGTCGTTCCTCGAGGTCGCCGCGCGCGTGGGCGCGCCCGTCTAGAGCTCGACGTGCCACCAGCGGCGCTCGCGCTCGCTCTCGGCGCCGCCGTTCTCCATGCGTTCTGGAACGTCTTTCTGGGGCGCTCGCATGACATCGAAGCGGCAACCGCGGTCGTCCTCGTGTTCTCTGTCGTCCTCTTCGCCCCGGTCGCCGTCTTCGCCGGCCGTGTCACCTGGGCGGCCGCTCCCTGGATCGCCGCCTCCTCGGCTCTCGAGCTCGCCCTACTTCGCGCTCCTCGCCGCCGGCTATCGGCGCTCGGACGTAAGCCTCGTCTATCCGGTAGCGCGCGGACTGGCGCCGGTGGTCGTGCTCGTCATCGCCGTCGTCGCCGGCCGCGCCACGTCGACCGGACAGGTGCTCGGCGTCTGCGCAGTCGGGACGGGAGTCTTCCTCGTTCGCGGCCTGGCCCGGCGCGCCGACACCCGCGGCCTGCTGTTCGGGATCGTGATCGCCTGCTGCATCGCCGGCTACACCCTCGTCGACAAGGAGGGGATCCGGCACGCGTCGCCGATCCCCTATCTCGAACTGGTGCTGGCAGGCCCCGCTTTCGCGTACCTCGCTGCCATGCTCGTGCTCCGCGGAAAGGATGCCGTCCGAGCCGAGGTGCGTCCCGTCAACGCGGTCCTGGCAGTAGCCGGCTTCGGCGCCTATTCGCTCGTCCTCGCCGCCCTCCAGCTCGCGCCGGCCGCCTCGGTCGCGGCGGTGCGGGAGACGAGCGTGGTGATCGCCACCGTACTGGCAGCGCTCGTGCTTCGCGAGCGAGTCAGCCGCGTTCGGCTCGCCGGGTCGGCGGTCGTCGTGGGCGGGATCGCGCTGCTGGCGTTGACCTAGTCGAAGTCCGCGGGCAGATCCGGGTTGCGGACGTGCTCGAACAGCCGCGCGAGCTGGGCCGGGCTTCCGCGCGGCGTCGACAGCTCGGGCAGGTCGTCCTCCGCGAAGAACCGGGCCTCCTCGGTCTCGCCGCCCGCGATCGCGCCCGGCTCCTCCTCGACGAGCTCGCAGCGGACGAACAGCTTGTAGACGTTCGGACGCAGCGGCCTGCCGTCCTGGTAGCGCGCAAGATTCGCAACGGCGAGTAGCTTGACTGCCCGAGTCTCGTAGCCGGATTCCTCGCGAATCTCGCGGACGACGGCCTCGGACATCGACTCCCCGACATCCGCCCAGCCGCCCGGCAGCGCCCAGCGGCCGTCCGTCAGCTCGCGCACGAGCAGGATCCGACCGTCCCGGAAGACAACGCCGCGAACGTCAACCTTCGGGGTTGGATAGGACTGCTTGAGCCACCTGGGGGCGACGGCAACGAGCCAGGCCCTGAGGTTCATCCGGCTACGAGGCGAGACCATTCGTGCCACGAGCCGGCGTAGTTCCGGGCCTCGTAGCCGGCGGCGCGCAGCGCTGTCGCGGCCAGGGAAGAGCGGCCCCCGCTGTGGCAGTAGACGACGAGCTCCGTGCCTTGGGGCTCGCCCACGAGCTCTCGCAGCTCGTTGGGCGGAAGCTCGAGGATCGCCTCGGCCGGCAGATGCCGCGATCCCCGGATGTGGCCCTGGCGGGGATCGCACGGATAGCCCGCCTCTCCCGCATGCTCGGCCCGCGTCCGCACGTCGATGATCGGAACCGTGCCGAGCCGCCTCGCCAGCTCGTCGTAGCCGATCTCGCTCACAGGACGCTGTCGAGCAAGCGGTTGAACTCCGCCGGCCGCTCCATGGCCGGCAGGTGGCCGGCCCCTTCGAAGACGTGCAGACGACCGCCGGTGGCGCGCGCCTCCTCGACCGAGAGAAACGGATCGTGCTCGCCGACCGCCATCACGAGCGGGATGCCGAGTCTCGCCACAACCGACGCCGAGTCGGTCCGGTCCCTGATCGCCTCGACGCCGCGCACGAGCTCGTCCGCATCCTGCTCGAGCGCGATGCCGCGGGCCTGCTCGACGACCGCCGCGGGCGCAGTCTCGGGAAAGAGCTTCGGACGCATGTCCTCCCACAGGCCCGAAGGGCCTCGCGAGCGGATCAGCTCGATCGTGTCGGCGCGCCCCGCTCGCCGCTCCGGGGAGTCGGCCTCGATCCGCGCCCCCGCGAGCACGAGGCCGGTCAAACGATCGGGAGCGCGGCGGGCCAGCGCGAGCGCGCAGTACCCGCCCATCGAGGCGCCGCAGGCGAGGAACGGGCCTTCGACCTGCTCCAGCACGCCCGCCGCCCATTCGTCCATCGTGCTCCCGGGCCGGTAGAGCCGGGGCGCGATCGCGTCATCCCGGGCGAGCGGCTCCCACATGCGCCCATCCAGAGGAAAAGCGTGCAGGAGGACGAGGGTCATAGCGCCGCGACGACCGCGCTCTCGGCGGCGATCCCCAGCCGCTGGTGCAGCTGTTCGAGCCAGGCCGCGAGCGCGGGGAACGGCTCGATGTCGAGGCCGAACGAAGCCTGCCCCCGGAGGATCCAGGGCACGTACGCGATGTCGGCGAGCCCGTACTCGCGACCGGTGAGGAACGGCTGTGCCTCGAGCACGGCATCGAGCGCGGCGAGCGCGCCGGTGAGGCGTGCGCGGGCGCCCTCCTCGCCTCGGCGGACGGCGTAGTAGGGCCGCGAGAAGCCGTCGTGGCGCTCGATCAGGAGACGGGCCAGCGCCCGTTCGGCCGGATCGGCGGGCAGCAGCGCCGGCTCCGGAAACCGCTCCTCGAGGTACTCCATGATCACGGCGGACTCCGGGAGAACGAAGCCGCCGTCCTCTTCGAGCACAGGAACCTTGCCGGCCGGGTTCTTCTCGTACAGCCAGGCGGGACGGTCGTCGAGGTCGATCGCGACCGTCTCGAACGGGATGCCCTTCTCTGCGAGGGTGATCCGCACCCGGGCGGCGTACGGGCAGCGGTCGGCGTCGTAAAGCGTGAACACGAACCGATCCTAGATGCGCTCGGCGCCGTGGATCTCGCCGGCCTCGCGGAACCCGTGCTCGGCGCCTTCGATCCTCATCGCCGCGGCGAGCTGAGCGAGCAACTCCGGCGCCGGAGGAAGGCCGGCCGCCGTGGGCGCTGTCCGAGCGATCCGGCGGACCTCGCGGGGTTCGGCGCCGGTCAGCCGCGCGACGACCGTGGGATTCGCGCCGAGCGCGACCGCGTCTCCCGGCGCCAGCGGTCCGTAGTAC
>JACDER010000150.1 GCA_013816275.1 Actinomycetota bacterium
CCCGCCCTTCAACGTGCGGCTGCGCGACGACAAGTCCTTCCCGTACATCGCGGTGACCGTGCAGGACGACTACCCGCGGGTGATGTTCACGCGCGAGCGCCACCGGCGCGGCGTCGTCTACTTCGGTCCCTACGCAAACGCGAAGAAGGTGCGCGAGACGCTTGACGTCCTCAACCGCGTGTTCCCCTACCGGCCCTGCGAGGGGCCGAAGCCGGGCCGCCACTCGGGGATCCCCTGCCTCGACTACCACATCGACCGCTGTCTCGCGCCCTGCGTCGGCTACATCTCGCAGGAGGACTACCGCCTGATCATCGACCAGGTGATCGAGTTCCTCTCCGGCGAGACGCGCCCGGTCCTGCGCGATCTCGAGCGGAAGATGCAGGAGGCGGCCGCGGACGAGCGCTTCGAGGAAGCCGCGCGCTACCGCAACCGGCTGTTCGCCGTACGGCACCTCGCCGAGCGCCAGGCAGCCGACAAGCGCGCCGTCGGGACGGTGGACGTGATCGGGATCGCGAGTGAGGGCGACCGCGCCGCCGTGCAGCTCTTCCCGCTCCGCGACGGGAAGCTGATCGACCGCTACAGCTTCCACCTCGAGAACGTCGAGGGACAGGATGTCGGCGCGCTGCTCGAGGCGTTCTGCCTCGAGTACTACGGATCGTCGCCGAGCATCCCGCCTCAGATCGTGGTGCCGCTGGGAGTGGGGGACACGTCCGCGCTCGAGGAGTTCCTCTCCGAGCGGCGCGGCTCGCGCGTCGAGGTGCGCGCGGCGGCCCGCGGTGAGAAGCGCCGCCTCGCCGAGCTCGCGGAGCAGAACGCGCGGATCGCGCTCGAATCGGATGCCGTCCAGTCCGAGCAGCGCCGCCTGCGACGCGTCGAGGCGACGGAGGAACTGCGCGAGGCGCTGAACCTCGAGAGCCTTCCGATCCGGATCGAGTGCTTCGACATCTCCAACCTGCAGTCCGCCTCTCCCGTTGGCTCGATGGTCGTGTTCGAGGACGCGCTGCCGAAGAAGGCGCACTACCGCAAGTTCGGGGTGCGCGGTGTGAACGGACAGGACGACTTCGCCGCGATGGCCGAGGTCGTCACGCGACGCTTCGCGCGGCGCCGCGACGCCACCGTCGAGGAGTACGACGAGTCGTTCGCGGCCACTCCGAACCTGGTCGTCGTCGACGGGGGCAAGGGTCAGCTGTCCGCCGTGCTGGCGGCCATGCAGGGGTTCGACCTCCCTCGGGTGGCCGTGATCTCGCTCGCGAAGCGTGAGGAGGAGGTGTTCCTGCCGGGCAGCCCGCGGCCGGTTCTGCTCGACCGGCACTCCGCCGCGCTCCAGCTGCTCCAGCGGATCAGGGACGAGGCGCACCGGTTCGCGCTCGGGTTCCACCGGCAGCGCCGCGATGCGGCCGCGCGCGAGTCGATCTTCGACACTCTGCGGGGCGTCGGCCCGGCACGGAGGCGGGCGCTGATGCGCCACTTCGGCTCGGCCGAGCGCTTTCTCGCGGCATCGCAGGAGGAGCTGGAGGGCGTGCCGGAGCTACCGGCGAAGATCGCGCGGCAGGTCTATGCGCAGCTGCACAAGGCCGGACGCGGCTAGGTGCCGGCGCTGTCCGGGTCCATGAACGGGTAGCGGTAGTCGGTCGCCGGGACGAAGGTCTCCTTGATCGTCCGTGGGGAGACCCACCGGATCAGGTTCCACATCGAGCCCGCCTTGTCGTTCGTCCCGGAGGCACGACCGCCGCCGAACGGTTGCTGGCCGACGACCGCGCCGGTCGGCTTGTCGTTGATGTACAGGTTGCCGGCCGCGTACTCGAGCGCCTTCTGAGCCTCCCCGATCGGCGCCCGCTCGCGCGAGAAGATCGCTCCTGTGAGTCCGAACGGGGAGCCCTGGTCGACGATCTCGAGCGTGTCCTGCCACTCGTCGTCCGGGTAGACGTACGCGGTCACGACGGGGCCGAAGAGCTCGTCGCGCAGGAGCCGGAAGCTCGGGTTGCGGGTCTCGATCACGGTCGGCGAGACGAAGTAGCCCTCGTCGTCGGCGACCTCGCCGCCGACGAGCACCTCCGAGTCGGCGTCCGCTCTCGCTTCCTCGATCGCCTCTTTCTGCGTGCGGAAGGAGCTCCCGTCGATGACCGCGCCCATGAAGTTCCCGAAGTCGCTGACGTCTCCCATCGTGAGCGACCCGACTTCTTCGACCAACCGCTCCTTCAGCTCCGGCCAGAGCGTTTGCGGCACGAAGACGCGGGAGGCGGCCGAGCACTTCTGTCCCTGGTATTCGAACGAGCCGCGGACGATCGCAGTGGCGAGCGCATCGACGTCGGCGGAGGGATGGGCGAGGATGAAGTCCTTCCCGCCGGTCTCGCCGACGATGCGCGGATAGTTGCGGTAGCGCTCGATGTTCGCGCCCACCGTCTTCCACATCGAGTGGAAGACGCCCGTCGATCCGGTGAAGTGGATGCCGGCGAGGTGCGGGCTCGCGAGGGCGGCGTCGCCGATTCGCGCGCCCGGCCCGTACACGAGGTTGATCACGCCGTCGGGCAGGCCGGCCGCCTGGAGGAGCTTCATGAGGAAGTGCGCGGAGTAGGCGGCGGTCGACGCCGGCTTCCAGACGACCGTGTTCCCCATCAGCGCGGCGCTCGTGGGGAGATTGCCGGCGATGGCGGTGAAGTTGAACGGGGTGACGGCGAAGACGAAGCCCTCGAGCGGCCGGTACTCCAACCGGTTCCACTGGCCGGGGGAGGAGACCGGCTGCTCCTCGTAGATCCGACTCATGAAGGTCGGGTTGAAGCGCCAGAAGTCGATCAGCTCGCAGGCCGCGTCAATCTCGGCCTGATGGGCGGTCTTCGACTGTCCGAGCATGGTCGCCGCGTTCAGGGTCATGCGCCACGGGCCGGCGAGCAGCTCGGCGGCGCGGAGCAGCACGGCGGCGCGCTCCTCCCACGGTGTGCGCGACCAGTCGTGCCAGGCTTCGCCGGCGGCGGCGATCGCGCGCTCGACCTCCGCGGGGCCGCCCTTGTGCATGTCGGCGAGGACGTGGCTCGTGCGGTGGGGCATCACGACCTCGGCCGTCTCGCCGGTCCGGACCTCCTCTCCGCCGACTACCAGCGGGAGCTCGATCCGCTCGGCCTGGAGTTCCTCCAGCCGCGCCTTGATCGCCGCGCGCTCGGGCGAGCCGGGCGCGTACGAGAGGACTGGCTCGTTCGTCGGCGGTGGCAGACGGAAGATGCCCGGCGCGCTCATGGCGCGATTGTAGATTCCTTGGGGTGGAGGTCGTCCGCTACGAGGCCGCCGGCTGGGGCGTGGGCGAGTTGGTTCTCGACGGGTCGCGCCTGCTCTACCACGAACTTCCGGCTCCGCGGCTGGAATTCACCCCCAACGCCCCCCAGGGGATCCCCGAGATCCCTGTGATCAGGCTAGCGCGGAATTCGTCACGTGTCGGTGGCAACTCTGTGCCGGAACTCGTGCTCCGGCTCTGCGACTACTTCGCGGGCGGACCGGTCTCCTTCGAGGACGTCCAGCTGGATCTGGAGTGGTGCACACCGTTCCAGCGCGCGCTCGTCGTGGCCGCCCGTTCAGTGCCCAGGGGGGAGACCGTCACCTACGGGGAGCTCGCCGCCCTCGCGGGTCGCCCGAACGCACCGCGCGCCGCCGGGAGCTTCTGCGCGCACAACCGCTTCGGAGTCGTCGTGCCCTGCCACCGTGTCGTGGCCTCCGGGGGCCTCGGCTCGTACGGCTCTCTCGGGCGCGCGTACAAACAGCGGATGCTCGAGCTCGAGGGGGCCGATGTCGCTCTCTGAGGACCTCCGGAACGAGCTCGCGGCGATCGCACCACGCCGCGAATGCGACGTCTTCGCCGAGCTCTCGGGCCTCGCGCACACGGCCGGCACCGTTCACCTGCTGGGCGGACGGCGCGTCGCCGTCCACTTCGACGTGGCCAGCTCGGCGGTGGCCCGACGCGGTTTCAGCCTCCTCCGGAGCTTCGAGATCGAAAGCGAGATCCGCACCTACACGCAGCGGGCGTTCTCCCAGGCCACGCGCTACCAGCTCCACGTTCCGGGAGCCGACCGGGCGCTTCAGGTCTTGTACGAGGCGGGGATCCTAGCCGCCAAGCTCGCTCCCCTGGAACGGCCTCCCGCGCGGGTGGTCGCCCGTAGCTGCTGCCGCGGGGCCTATCTGCGCGGGGCGCTCCTTGGCTCGGGATCGCTGAGCGGGCCGCGGTCGCCCCATCTCGAAGTCCGCTTCGCCTCGCTCGAAGGTGCGTCGTTTCTGGCCGAGACTGTGGTGCGGGAGGACGTGATGCTCGGCGTCGTCGATCGCAGGCGTCATGCGGCGGCCTACGTCAAGGGAGCCGATGCAATCGCCGGCGCTCTCGCCCTGGCCGGCGCCAACGACCTCGCGCTCGTGTTCGAAGAGCGGTCTGTCGTTTCCGACACCAGGTCGCGCGCGAATCGGCTCGCCAACGCCGATCACGCGAACCTCGTCCGGACGTCGCGCGCGGCGCACGAGCAGATCAGTGCGGTGCGCGCGCTCCGCCGTGCCGGACGGCTCGAGAACCTCCCCGCGCCGCTGCACGAGATCGCAATGCTCCGTCTACGACACCCGTCGTTCTCGTTGCGAGAGCTCGCGCTCGAGTGCGGCGAACCGACGAGCAAGGCCGCCGCTCACCGCCGGCTGCGAAAGCTAGTAGACCTCGCGCAATCCTGAAGAATTTTTCTGGATTTTCGTGCGATGAATCGTCATACTTGCCGCAAGGCGGGTCCGTGCTCCTCCGGCGGCGGATACAGACCCCGTCCGTCGTCACGGTCCTGAGCGTGGCTAAAAGCGGAGGGGGGGTCGACCTCGGAGCTTCCCCTCCCACCCGCCTACCTTTTACGCGCGAGCGAGCTCCACCAACT
>JACDER010000151.1 GCA_013816275.1 Actinomycetota bacterium
TCCGACCACGGCGTGAGCGAGGCGATCTACCTCCGTGACCCCGATCAGAACGGGATCGAGCTGTACCGGGACCGTCCGAAGGAGGAGTGGCCGGAGCCCGAGCCGGGCGAGAAGGTCGGAATGTTCACGCGGCCGGTCGACCTCGAAGGGCTCTTGGCCGAAGCCTGACGGTGCTATACCTAGCCAGGTAGCGATGGCGAAGCCCGTAGAGCAGCTCGACCAGGTCGTGATCCGCTTCGCCGGCGACTCCGGGGACGGCATGCAGCTGACCGGCGGCCGGTTCACCAGCGAGACGGCGATCCTCGGCAACGACCTGTCGACGCTGCCCGACTTCCCCGCCGAGATCCGCGCTCCCGCAGGGTCGCTGCCGGGCGTGTCCGGCTTCCAGATCCACTTCTCCGACCACGACATCCTCACGCCGGGCGACAACCCGCACGTCCTCGTGGCGATGAATCCGGCCGCGCTGCGGACGAACATCAAGGATCTCTCGCGCGGCGGGACGCTGATCGTCAACGCCGACGCCTTCACCGACCGCAACCTCGAGAAGGCCGGGTACACCATCAGCCCGCTCGGGGACGGTTCGCTGGACGAGTACCAGGTGCACGCCGTGCCGCTGACCTCGCTCACGATCGAGGCACTCAAGGAGTTCGACGTCACCAAGCGCGAGGCCGAGCGCTCGAAGAACATGTTCGCGCTCGGGCTGATGTCCTGGCTGTTCACCCGGCCGACCGAGGGAACGGTCCAGTTCCTCGAGAAGAAGTTCGCCTCGAAGCCCGAGATCGCGAACGCGAACATCAAGGCGTTTCGGGCCGGCTACGCGTTCGGCGAGACCTCCGAGGCCTTCACGGCCCAGTACGAGGTCAAGCCGGCGAAGCTCAGGCCGGGCACGTACCGCAACGTCACGGGCAACCAGGCGCTCACGATGGGCCTCGTCGCCGCGGGGGTCCAGAGCGGCCTCCCGCTCTTCCTCGGCGCCTATCCGATCACGCCGGCCTCCGGGATCCTGGAGGAGCTTTCCCGCTACAAGCACTTCGGGATCAGGACCTTCCAGGCGGAGGACGAGATCGCCGCCGTGGGTGCGGCCCTCGGCGCCTCGTTCGGCGGTGCGCTCGGAGTGACGACGTCGAGCGGACCAGGTGTCGTCCTGAAGATGGAGACGATCGGGCTCGCGGTCGCGCTCGAGCTGCCGCTCCTGATTCTCGACATCCAGCGCGCCGGCCCGGCGACCGGGATGCCGACCAAGCCCGAGCAGGCCGATCTCCTGCTCGTGCTGTACGGCCGCCACGCCGAATCTCCAGTGCCCGTCGTTGCGGCTTCGACCCCGGGCGGCTGCTTCGACGCTGCGATCGAGGCGGCGCGGATCGCGCTCAAGTACCGCACGCCGGTCTTCCTCCTCTCGGATGCGTACCTCGCGAACGGCTCCGAGCCGTGGTCGATCCCGGACGTCTCCACGCTCCCGGACATCTCGACCGAGTTCGCCGACCAGCCGAACCACGAGGGCCAGTTCCAGCCGTACCTGCGCGACGCCGAGACGCTCGCCCGCCCCTGGGCCGTTCCCGGCACGCCGGGCCTCGAGCACCGGATCGGCGGCCTGGAGAAGGCGGACGGGACCGGCAACGTCTCGTACGACCCGGACAACCACGAGTACATGGTTCGCATCCGGGCCCGCAAGGTGGCCGGGATCGCGGCCGACATCCCCGAGCTGGAGGTGGGCGGGGATGAAGACGCCGACTTGCTGGTGGCCGGCTGGGGCGGGACGTACGGACCGATCGCGGCGGCCGTGCGGCGCGTTCGGAAGGACGGCGGCAAGGTGGCGCACGCGCACTTCACGCATCTGAACCCCCTCCCGCGCAATACGGAAGAGGTGCTCCGCCGCTACGACAAGGTGCTCGTCCCGGAGATGAACCTCGGCCAGCTCTCGAAGGTGCTGCGGGCCGAGTTCCTGATCGACGCGGTCAGCTACAACAAGGTGCGGGGCCTGCCGTTCACTTCCGGCGAGCTCGCCGAGGCGATCGAGGGGCTCCTGTGATCCCGAAGGCCTGCACGCTCACTCCGGACGGCCGCGTCGACCAGGTGAGCCGGTTCGAGCGCATCCGCTCAGAGGTCGACAGCGTCCAGCGGACCCCCACGGTGCTCACCGTTCGCTTTCGCTCCGGAGTCGACGAGGTCCTCCTCGAGGAACTGATCGCGACGGAGCGCGAATGCTGCGCCTTCCTGGACATCGCCTACGCCGGGTACGTCCTTCGGATCGGCTCCGACGATCCGCACGACCTCGACCCCTTCGAGGCGCTGGTCCGATGAGCACGAACGGCCAGAACGGCGACGGGCTGATCCAGCTTTCCGCCAAGGACTTCAAGACGGATCAAGAAGTCCGCTGGTGTCCGGGCTGCGGCGACTACGCGATCCTCGCGGCTGTCCAGAGCTTCATGCCGGAGCTCGCGATCCCGCGCGAGCGGATCGTCTTCATCTCCGGCATCGGCTGCGCCGCGCGCTTCCCCTACTACATGCAGACGTACGGGATGCACTCGATCCACGGGCGTGCGCCTGCGATCGCCACGGGCCTCTCCACCTCGCGCCCGGACCTCTCGGTCTGGGTCGTGACCGGCGACGGAGACGCGCTCTCGATCGGCGGCAACCACCTGATCCATGCGCTGCGCCGGAACGTGAACATCACGATCCTCCTCTTCAACAACCAGGTCTATGGGCTGACCAAGGGGCAGTACTCGCCGACGAGCCCGGTCGGGCAGCGGACCGGCTCGACGCCGATGGGATCGATCGACCATCCCTTCAACCCGCTCTCGGTCGCGCTCGGAGCCGAGGCGACCTTCGTCGCGCGCTCGATCGACACCGACCGCAAGCATCTGACGGAGGTGCTGCGCGCCGCCGCCGGACACAAGGGCGCGGCCTTCGTCGAGGTGTACCAGAACTGCAACGTCTACAACGACGGCGCGTTCGACTTCGTCCGCGAGGACAAGGAGAACCGGATCCGGCTCGAGCACGGCAAGCCGATCCGCTTCGGCGCCGAGGACGAGAAGGGCGTCCGGCTCCGCGTCGATGGGTCGGCCGAGGTCGTGGACGTGGCGGAGGTGGGGGAGGACGCGCTGCTAGTGCACGACGCGCACGCCGACGAGCCCTCGATCGCGTTCGCGCTCAGCCGGCTGACCAGAGACACGGTCGGCGCGGCGCCGATCGGAGTCTTCCGCGACGTCGCGCGTCCCGTCTACGACGAGCTCCTGCAGGAGCAGATCGAGGCGGCCACGGAGAAATCCGGGCCCGGCGAGCTCGAAGCCCTGCTCCACTCGGGCGACACCTGGACGATCAGCTAGCCGCTGCGTCCCGGAGCAGCCGTAGATGCACGCGAGCTGCTTGAGCTACCTCGGGTGCCCGATCCGGTTGGACCCAGCACCACGCCGCCACGCACAGGCTCCGCGCACGCCCGAGCAGGCGGAGGAGCTCCCCGTCGACCTCGTATGCGCCGCGTCCATGCTCCGGAAGCGTCGTCACATCCCATTCCACCGGCCCGCGGCAGGCGCTCTCGAAGTCGAACCAGCGGAGCCCATCGGCGGCTCGAAGGACGTTCCCAAGATGGGCTTCACCGTGGAGCGGCCGCTCTTCGAATCGCTGGAGAGCGAGCGCGTCGGCGATCACTGCATGCTGTTCTCGTAGGAATTCACGGTCTGTTCGCGTCAAGGCGGGGAGGGTGCCGCGTCCCTTGAGTAGTCGCCCGACCTCGTCGGTCTGAACGTCGAAGCTTGGTAACTCCTTTGGATAGTCGAGGAATGCAGCGTGGACGGCAGCCAGCGCTCTCCCGGCACTCTCGCCGTCGGTCTCGCCAACGGGATGGCCGGCGCAGTACTCCCACATCGTCAGCACGAGCCCCTCGACCAGATGCGGCCCCGGCGGCAGCAGCGTGGCCGGAGGGATGACCGGCGCTCCTCGGGCGGCAAGGTGCGCGGCCACGTCAACCTCGCGCGCGAGCGACCTCGAGCCGTCCGCGAGCGGCGAGGTCGAGACCTTGGCGACTAGTGGGAGCGGCGCGAGGCGGACGATCGTGTTGTTCCAGTCCTGGAGCACAGCAGGCGAGGTCGGATCGAGTCCGTGCTCACGGGCAGCCGCGACTGCGGCGCGGACGGCCCGCTCGCGCCGCTCTTCGGGCGAGCGGAACATCGCCTATGCGGCCAGACGCTGCTCGGCTGGTTCAGTTGCCGGCTCCGCGGGCGCGGATCGCGGCCACTTGACGAACGCGTAGACCGTCATCGCCAGACAGGCGATCCCGGCGACGAGGAACGCGAGCTGCGTCCCGCCGACGTCCGAGAGCCAGCCTGCCAGCAACCCTCCGATCGGCGCGAACCCGCCGAACGCGAACAGGTAGACGCTGAGGACGCGGCCGCGCAGGTGGTCGGGCGCGGTCAGCTGGATGATCGACTGGCTGTTCGCCGTCCAGGTGGTGAAGCAGATCCCGGTCAGGAAGAGGAGCGCCGCGATCGGCCAGACGGACGTCACGGGTGCCAGGATCAGGAGCGTCGTGCTGAAGCCGGCGGAGCCGAGCAGGAGCGCCTTCCAGCTGGCACGGGCGAACGTCGCGGCGAGCAGCGCGCCGACCAGGGCGCCGGCCCCGAACGCCGCGCCGAGGGCGCCGAAGACCTCCGCTCCCACGTGCAGCGTCTTCGACGCGAGGACCGGAATGAGCACGTGGAAGTTGAAGCCGACGGTCGAGACCACCATCGTCATCAGCAGAACGAGCCGGATCGAAGGCGTCCTCCACGCGTAGCCGAGGCCATGGCGGATCCCCTTCACGAGCCGCGGGGTCTCGTGCCGAACGAGCGGGAAGAGCTCACGCTTCCGCATCAGTGCGAGCGCGGCGAGGAC
>JACDER010000003.1 GCA_013816275.1 Actinomycetota bacterium
GCGCCCGCCGCACGTAGCGCTGCTACGTGCCGCGACCACCCGCGGTGCCCGGCTTGGCCTTGAGCGCCCCCGGCGGCGGCCGAATTTCCCATCAGCCCTCTAGTCCCCGAGCGCGATTCCCGGCCGTGGGACGAGCTCGAGGCAGCGACGGACGAGGTCGAGGTGGACGAGGCCGTCGCCGTTTCCCGCCTCCAGCCGGTACAGGTTCAGGAGGACGCGATGAGCCAGCACCGGTTCGAACAGCACCTCGACGTCCTCCGGCTCGACGAAGGGACGGCCGTGGATCAGGGCCCGCGCGCGCGCGGCTCGCTCGAGCGCGAGCGACCCACGGACGGAAGCGCCCACGGTGACGAACTCGAGCTCGCGCGTGGCGCGGACGAGCTCGATCAGCCAGCGCTGGATGATCGGGTCGATGTAGACGTCCTCGACGGCAGCCTGGATGCGGCGAAGGTCGGAGACGCCGATCACGGGGCCGAGCGAGTTCAGCGGGTGATCGTGCAGCTGAGCCTGGACGATGCGGAGCTCGTCGTCGAGGTTCGGATAGCCGAGAGTCGTCTTGAGGAAGAACCGGTCGAGCTGCGCCTCAGGGAGGGGGAACGTGCCCTCGTGGTCGAGCGGATTCTGCGTCGCGAGGATCAGGAACGGGTCGGGCAACTGGTGGGACTCCCCGTCGACCGTGATCTGACGCTCCGCCATCGCCTCGAGTAGCGCCGACTGGGTGCGCGGCATCGCGCGGTTGATCTCGTCGACGAGGACGATGCCCGCGAAGATCGGACCGGCGTGGAACTCGAACTCGCGCTCCTTCTGGTTGTAGATCGACAGCCCCGTCAGGTCGGTCGGCTGGAGGTCGGGCGTGCACTGGACGCGCGACGACCGGGCTCCTTCGATCGACTTGGCGATGGCGCGGGCGAGAACCGTCTTCGCCGTTCCCGGGACATCTTCGAGCAGCACGTGGCCGCGGCAGAACAGCGCGCACAGGACGAGACTGATCTCGTCTCGCTTCCCGCGCACGACGAGCTCGATGTTCTCCAGCAGCCGCTCGGCCAGCTCGGTCGCGGCCGTGAACTCCGCGCTCGGCTCGACGTGCTTCCTGAAAATCTCGTTCTTCAGTTGAGCCTCCGCGCACGCGGGACGCGTGCAGCTACCGGCGAGCCTACCGGTCCCGCCGGTATCGGCAAACGCGTCGATAGGATCGAAGCGATGGAATGTGACGTCGCGGTACTGGGAGGGGGGCCCGGCGGCTATACGGCCGCGATCCGGGCTGCCCAGTTAGGCGCCAAGGCGGTCTGTATCGAGAAGGAGCCGGAGCTCGGCGGCACCTGCCTGCGCGTTGGCTGCATTCCGACGAAAGCCTGGGTGCAGACGGCGTTCTTCCTCAGGGCCGCCGAGGAGAGCTTCGCCAAGCTGGGCGTCCAGGTGGGCGAGGCGAAGCTCGACTTCGCTACCGCGAACGAATGGAAGGCCGCCGTCGTCAAGCAGATGACCCAGGGCGTCGCCGGCCTTTTCAAGGCGAACGGCGTCGAGTGGGTCAAGGGCACGGGACGTTTCAAGGACGCGAACACGATCGCGGTCGAGGGTGGGGAGGACGTCACCTTCAAGTCCGCCGTAGTCGCCACCGGCTCGTTCCCGCTTCGGCCCCCGATTGAAGGCCTCGACTCGAAGCTCTGCGTCGATTCGACCGGCCTCCTCGCCCAGACCGAGGTCCCGCGACGACTCGCCGTCCTGGGCGGCGGCATCATCGGCTGCGAGTTCGCCTCGATCTTCAACCGCTTCGGCTCGGAGGTAACGATCATCGAGATGCTGCCGAGCCTGATTCCGCAGGAGGACGCCGACGCCTCGAAGGAGCTCGCGAAGCAGTTCGGCCGGCGCGGGATCACGCTCCAGCTCGAGAAGCAGTGCACCAAGGTCGAGGAATCGGGCGGGGCGCTAACCGTCCATTTCGGAGAGGGCGAGACGGTCGAGGCCGACCTGATGCTCGTCTCCGTCGGCCGCGGGCCGCTCGTCGAGGACCTCGGGCTCGAGGAGATCGGAGTCGAGCTCGACCGGCGCAAGGGCATCGCCGCCGACGAGCACCGCCGCACGACCGTCCCGCACATCTACGCGGTCGGTGACTGCGCCGGCTACTGGCAGCTCGCGCATACGGCATTCCGGGAGGGCGAGGTAGCGGCCGAGAACGCGATGGGCCACGAAGCGGTCGTCGACAACCGTGGCGTCCCGCGGCCGATCTACACGGACCCGGAGATCGCAGGCGTCGGCCTGACCGAGGCCGAGGCGCGCGAGCAGTACGGGGACGACGTCGCGACGGGCACCTTCCCGTGGGTCGCGAACGCGCGGGCAGTGATGCAGGACGAGACCGTCGGATGGGTGAAATCGATCCACGAGACCCGCTACGGGGAGCTGCTGGGGCTCGTCATGGTCGGCCCGCACGTCACCGACCTGATCGAAGCCGGCGTCGTCGCGCTCGACGCGGAGGCGACGGTCGAGACGGTCGCGGACGGCATGGCGGCGCACCCGACGCTCTCGGAGGCGATCAAGGAGGCCGGGCTCGTGGCGCTCGAACGCGCGATTCATCTTCCTCCGAAACGCAGAGCGGCCGCCCAGGCCTGATTGAATAGGACGATGATGAAAAAGATCTTCACCAAGAGAAATGCAGTGCTCGGCGCGGCGGCCTGGAGGGTGGGTAAGGGCATCGCGAAGAAGAAGGCCAAGGGCGTGGTGCCGGGCAAGACGAAGTCCTCCGGGAAGAAGAAGCCGGCGGCAATCATCGCCGGCATCGGAGCGGCGATCGGCGGCCTCGCGCTCCTCAAGCGCAAGCGCAAGAGCGGCGACTCCTCGAGCAGCGAGTAGTGGCCGGGCCGGCCGGGGTTCCCGAGGGCGTCGTTCGGCGCGCTCTCGAGGGGGTCAGGGCCTACGAGCCGGGGAAGCCGGTCGAGGAGGTTCAGCGCGAGCTCGGGCTCGGGCGCGTCGTCAAGCTGGCCTCGAACGAGGGCCCTTTCCCACCGTTCCCCGCCGCGCTGGAGGCGATTGAGCGCACGGCCCGCGACCTGAACCGCTACCCCGACGGCGGCTCCTATCTCCTCCGGAGTGCGCTCGCCGAGCGCCAGGGTGTTCCTTTCCAGGAGCTGGTGGTCGGGTCGGGCGCGGACGCGCTGATCGACTGCATCTCGCAGGCGACCCTCGATCCCGGCGACGAGATCGTCTGTGGCTGGCCCTCCTTCGCGAGCTATGTGATCGACGCGCTGAAGATGGGCGCGGTGCCGAAGACGGTGCCGCTCACGGACAACCGCTACGACATGGATGCGATCCTGGACGCGATCGGCCCGAAGACGAAGCTCGTCTTCATCTGCAATCCCAACAACCCGACCGGGACGATGAATACGAAAGCCGAGCTCGACTCCTACTTCGAGCGCGTCCCCGGCCACGTGCTGACCGTGCTCGACCAGGCGTACTTCGAATACATGGAAGAACCGGATTATCCGGACGGGATCGAGGAGTACGCGAAAGCGGGGCAACCCGTACTCGTGTTGCGCACGTTCTCCAAGATCTACGGGCTGGCCGGGCTGCGTGTCGGCTACGGGGTCGCGCCCGCCGAGATCGTCACGGCCATCGCGAAAGTGCGCCGTGCGTTCGACGTCAACCAGCAGGCCCAGGCGGCGGCGCTCGCCAGCCTCGACTCGCCGGAGGAGCTGATCCGGCGCCGCGCGGTGAACGCCGAGGGACGAGAGCAACTCGAGCAGATTCTGCGCGACCACGGCTTCGAGCCGGCCACCCCGGCCGTGACCAACTTCCTGTTCTTCGAGGTCGGAGACGACTCGAAGCCGCTGTTCAAACAACTGCTCGCCGAAGGCGTGATCGTCCGCCCGATGGGCGCTTTCGGAGCGCCCGGCGGGATCCGGGTGACCGTGGGGACGCCCGAAGAGAACGAGTTCTTCGCCGCGGCGCTCGGCCGGGTGCTCGCCCACGCGCCGTAGCCATGGCCCGGCGGGGAGAATGGACCGGCGAGTCGCTCGCGGCCGGGGTTCGCTCCGGCGACAAGCGCGCGCTCGCCCGCGCGATCACGCTGGTCGAGAACTCCGACCCGCTCGCGTACCAGCTCGTACGCGATCTCTATCCCGAGACCGGTCGCGCCTACACGGTCGGGATCACGGGCCCACCCGGAGTCGGCAAGTCGACCCTGATCGCCTCTCTCATCCGGCACGTCCGGGCGGCCGGCCGCACTGTGGGAGTGATCTCGGTCGACCCGTCGAGCCCGTTCTCGAAGGGAGCGCTGCTGGGAGATCGCATTCGCCTCTCCGACCACTTCCTCGATCCCGACGTCTTCATTCGCTCGATGGGCACGCGCGGCCATCTGGGCGGCCTCGCCGAGACGACCCTTCAGGCGATGCTGATCCTCGACGCATCCGGCAAGGACGTGCTCTTCGTCGAGACGGTCGGGGCCGGCCAGAGCGAGGTGGAGGTGATCGGGATCGCGGACACGATCGTTCTGGTGCTGATGCCCGGCTCCGGCGACTCGGTGCAGGCGCTCAAGGCGGGGATCATGGAGATTCCCGACGTGATCGCGATCAACAAGATGGACCACCCGGCCGCGAAGACGATGCTGAACGAGGTCCGCTCGGTCCTCTCGCTCGACCGCGAGCGATCGTGGCGCCCACCCATCGTCCTGACCGAGGCGGCGCGCGACGAGAACATCGCAGAGCTCTGGGAGAAGGTCGAGCAGCACCGCGCCCACCTCGAGAGCGAGGGGTTGCTCGAGGAGCGCCGGCGGAAGAACCTCGCCGGGGAGGTGTTCGCGGTGGCGTCGGGGCGGGCGAAGTCGCACCTCGAGCAGGCCGTCGAAGGCGACCCGGAGCTGCGTCGTGTCCTCGATGCCGTGCAGGCGCGCGAGCTCGACCCACTGACGGCCGTGCGGGAGATACTCCAGAAGGTGTTCCACGTTGACGGCGAAGATCGCTCCTAGCTTCGAAGACATTCAGGCCGCGCAGCGCCGCATCGAAGGCATTGCGCGCGTCACGCCGGTCTACAGCTCGGAGACCTTCTCCAGGCTCACGGGCCGCCCGGTCCACCTGAAGGCGGAGAACCTCCAACGCACGGGGGCGTTCAAGATCCGCGGCGCGGTCAACAAGATCGCCTCTCTCACCCCTGAGGAGCACGCTGCGGGCGTCGTCACGGCGAGCGCCGGCAACCACGGCCAGGCGGTGGCGTGGGCGGCGCGCGAGGCCGGGGCGCTCGCCCGGATCTTCATGCCGCACCACACGCCGATGGCGAAGGTCGAGGCGACCAAGAACTACGGCGCGCACACCGAGCTCGGCGGCGAGACGTTCGAGGAGGCGCTCGAAGCCGCGCTCGGCCACGCTGCTGCCGAGAATGCGACGTTCCTGCACGCGTTCGAGGACGAGCACGTGATCGCGGGCCAGGGCACGATCGGTCTGGAGCTGCTCGAGCAGGTTCCCGACCTCGAGACGGTCGTCATCCCGATCGGCGGCGGGGGGCTCGCGTCCGGGATCGCGCTGGCGATCAGGGCGCAGAAGCCGCACGCCAGGCTCGTCGGCGTACAGGCAGCGGCGTTCGCTCCGCTGGCCGGCGGCAGCCAGGTCGGAGGCTTCACGATCGCGGAGGGGATCGCCGTCAAGCACCCCGGCGAGCTGACCTCGTCGATCCTGCGCGAGCTGCTGGACGACGTCGTCACGGTCACTGACGAGGAGATCAGCCAGGCGATCGTTCTCCTGCTCGAGCGGACGAAGCTCGTGGTCGAAGGAGCGGGCGCCGCCTCCGTCGCCGCGCTCCTCGCCGACCGTGTGGGCGGGAGCGGCCCCGCCGTCGCCGTCCTCTCGGGCGGAAACATCGATCCGACCCTGTTGATCTCAGTGATGCGGCACGGCCTCTCGTTGTCGGGCCGCTACCTCGTCCTTCGCACCCGGATCCAGGACCGTCCAGGGGAGCTGATCAAGCTGCTGTCGCTCGTCGCCGAGGAGCGCGGCAACGTGATCTCCGTCGAGCACCACCGCGAGGGGATGGACATGCCGGTGACCGAGAGCGAGGTCGAGTTGACGCTGATGATGCGAGACCAAGACCACTGCGCGACGCTCGTCGCGGCGCTCGAGGCCAACGGATACCCGGTCGAGCGGGTGCAATGAGCGCGCGCAGGGAACGGAAGGTCGTGACCGTGCTGTTCGCCGACCTCGTCGGGTTCACGTCGCGCGCCGAATCCCTCGACCCCGAGGACGTCGAGGCGATCCTCCGCCCGTACCACGAGCGGTTGCGCTCGGAGCTCGAGCGCTACGGCGGCACCGTGGAGAAGTTCATCGGGGACGCGGTGATGGCCCTCTTCGGAGCACCCACTGCCCACGAGGACGACCCCGAGCGCGCGATCCGGGCCGCGCTTGCGATCCGCGACTGGGCCGTCGAGGAAGGGGAGCTCGAGGTTCGGATCGGGATCACGACGGGAGAGGCGCTGGTGTCGCTGGACGCCCGTCCGGATGTGGGTGAGGGCATGGCGTCGGGCGACGTCGTCAACAGTGCCTCACGTCTCGAGTCGGCGGCTCCCGAGAACGGTGTGCTCGTGGACGAGACGACGTATCGAGCGACGCAGCTGGTGATCGACTACCGGGCTGCCGACCCGGTCGAGGCGAAAGGAAAGGTCGAGCCCATTCCAGTCTGGGAGGCCGTGGAGGCGAAGTCCCGGTTCGGCACGGACATTGTCCAGTCCGGCGCCTCCCTCGTCGGGCGGGGCCGCGAGCTCGACCTGCTGCTGGGAGCATTCTCCCGCGCGCGGTCCGAGCACGAGCCGCAACTCGTCACGCTCGTCGGCGTTCCCGGGATCGGAAAGAGCCGGCTCGTATTCGAGCTCTTCCAACAGGGCGTCGAGCCTGATCCCGAGCTGATCTACTGGCGCCAGGGCCGCTGCCTGCCGTACGGCGAGGGGGTCACCTACTGGGCCGTCAGCGAGATGGTCAAGGCCCAGGCCGGGATCCTCGATACGGACTCGGCCGACCAGGCGGCGGAGAAGCTGGTGCAGGCGGTGCAATCGGCGACAGGAGGCGACGCGGCGTGGGTAGAGCCGCATTTGCGGCCGCTCGTCGGGCTGGGCGAGGGGGTCGAGCGCAGTGAAGACCGACATGCTGAGGCCCACGCCGCGTGGCGACGCTTCTTCGAAGGGCTCGCCCAGCAGCGCCCGCTCGTGCTCGTGTTCGAGGACCTTCACTGGGCGGACGAGGGCCTGCTCGACTTCGTCGACCACTTGGTCGAGTGGGCGAGCGGCGTGCCGCTGCTCGTCCTCTGTACGGGACGGCCCGAGCTGCTCGACCGCAGGCCCGGTTGGGGCGGGGGAAAGCTGAATGCGACGACGCTTGGCCTATCGCCACTCTCGGATGCGGACACTGCAAGGCTCGTCGCAGAGCTGACGGGTCAGGCCGTCCTGCCGGCGGAGACCCAAGCCGCGCTGCTCTCCCGCGCGGGTGGCAATCCGCTCTATGCGGAGCAGTACGCTCGGATCTTGGCGGAGCGAGGTTCCGTTGAAGACATGCCCTTGCCCGAGAACGTCCAGGGCCTGATCGCGGCGCGGCTGGACCTGCTCCTCCCGGAGGAGAAGGCGCTGCTCCAGGATGCTGCGGTGATCGGCAAGGTCTTCTGGCCAACCGCTCTTACAGCTGTGGGCGATCACGACTCGATCGAAGAGTCGCTGCACGCGCTCGAGCGCAAGGAGTTCGTGCAGCGTCAGCAGCGATCGTCGGTCGGGGGCGAGAACGAGTACGCGTTCCGCCATCTGCTCGTCCGCGACGTCGCCTACGGGCAGATCCCACGCGCGCGGCGCGGCGAGGCCCACCGGCGGACGGCGGAGTGGATCGAGTCGTTCTCGGAGCGGGCCGACGACTTCGCCGAGATGCTCGCTCATCACTATCTTGCCGCGCTCGAGCTCGCGCAAGCGACGGGGAACGAGGACGCCGTCCTTGCCGAGCGCGCTCGCGCTGCACTGAGGGAAGCTGGCGACCGGGCGTCTTCGCTGAGCGCTCTCGAGGCGGCCGCGCGGTTCTACGCGCGAGCGCTCGAGCTTTCGCCCGGCGATGAAGAGCGTGCGGACCTGCTCTTCCGGTACGGCCGGGCGGAGTTCTGGCACTCCGAGCAGGGAGGAGCTGAAGCGTTCGAACAGGCCCTGGCCCATTTCGTCGCGACGGGTGATCTGGAGCGAGCGGCTGAGGCGGAGTCGCTTCTCGCCGGGCTCGCGCAACAGCGTGGGCAGCACGACAACGCCCTGGAGCGCCACCGGCGGGCGACACGTCTCATAGAGACGACGTCTCCATCGCGCTCGAAGACGTTCGTGCTCGCGAACTTCGCCCGCTTCCTGATGGTGGGGGCCGATCCGGAAGCGATACGTGTCGCGCAGGAGGCATTGGAGATGGCCGAGGCGCTCGACTTACAGGAACTGCGCGCCTTCGCGCTCAACATGGTCGGAACGACGCGGGTGATCATCGACGCTGATCGGGAAGGGCTGGACGATCTCGAGCAAGCACTCGCGATCGCGCTCGAGGCCAATTCTCCCGTGGAGATCATCCGGACGTACAACAACCTTGCTTCGTCGTACGTCGACCTCGGCGACTTGCGGCGTGGCTTCGAATTTCACACCAGCGCGCTCGAGGCGGCCGAGCGGTTCGGCAACATCTTTCGGCGCCGCTGGACGCGAGCTGAGTTGGTGATGCTGAACCATTTGGGCGGGCGCTGGGACGACGCCGTCCGAGGTGCGGACGACTTCCTTGTGGAGGCCGAGGCCGGCTCGCCCCACTACATGGAGGCTCCCTGCCGATCCACACGGGGGACGATCAGCATCGCTCGAGGCGACGTCGACGGCGGTCTGGACGATACGGCGGGCGGGCTCGAGTGCGCCCGTGCAATCAAGGACCCGCAGGTGCTCTATCCCGCCCTCAGTTCCCACGCCGCGGCGCTTGTCTCGGTCGGTCGCCTGACCGACGCCGCACCGGTCGTCGATGAGCTACTCGGTGAGTGGCGAGCGGGGACTCGCCGGTACCTTCCTGCGAGCTGGGCCCCTCCGCTGGCCGCTTCGCTTGGCGCGCTCGGGCGGGACGAAGACTTTCTCGAGGCGGCTCGAGGAGCCCACGCCCGGACGCGGTGGCTGGACGCCGCGGAGCTGTTTGCTGCAGGCGACTTCGTCGGCGCCGCCGACGTGTATGCAGAGATCGGGACGCTTCCCGACGAGGCGCATGCTCGGCTTCGGTCCGGAAGGGAGTCAGAGATCCGCCGCGCGCTCGAGTTCTATCGCTCAGTTGGGGCGACTCACTACATCGGCGAGTGCGAGGCGATGCTCGCACGAAGCGCATGATCGTCTGCCCGAGCTGCGGCGAGGAGACGCCCGCGGGCTTCCCGCGCTGCGCGAACTGCGGCGCCTCCCTGACTGCGGCCGAGCCCGCCCGCGAGGAGCGGAAGGTCGTGACCGTGCTCTTCGCGGATCTCGTCGGGTTCACCGCGCGCGCGGAACGGCTCGATCCCGAGGAGGTACGGGCCCTTCAGGCGCCCTACTGGGAGCGGATTCGCTCGGAGCTCGAGCGCTACGGCGGCACCGTGGAGAAGTTCATCGGCGACGCGGTGATGGCGCTCTTCGGTGCGCCCACGGCCCACGAGGACGACCCGGAGCGCGCCATCCGCGCAGCCCTGGCGATCAGGGACTGGGCGCGCGAGGAGGGCGAGCTGGAGATCCGGATCGGGATCACGACCGGCGAGGCGCTCGTCGCCCTGGGTGCCCGGCCGGAAGCCGGCGAGGGGATGGCCTCCGGCGATGTCGTCAACACCGCCGCGCGGCTGCAGGCCGCGGCCCCCGTGAACGGGATCCTCGTGGACGAGACCACCTACCGCGCGACCGAGCGGGCGATCACCTTCGACGAGGCCGAGCCCGTCGAGGCGAAAGGGAAATCCCAGCCGGTTCCTGCGTTTCTTGCGCTCGAGACCCGCGCCCGGTTCGGCGTCGACGTGACCGAGGACGTCCAGACTCCGCTCGTCGGCCGCGACCGGGAGCTCGACCTCCTCGTGGACGCGCTCGCCCGGGCCCGCAGCGAGCGGGAGCCGCAGCTCGTTTCCTTGATCGGCGTCCCAGGCATCGGGAAGTCACGCCTCGTGTACGAGCTCTCGCGGGCGGTCGACGCGGATCCGGATCTGATCTCGTGGCGGCAGGGCCGCTCGCTCCCCTACGGAGAAGGCGTGACGTTCTGGTCGCTGAGCGAGATGGCCAAGGCTCAGGCTGGGATCCTGGAGACCGATGCGGCCGACGCCGCGGGCGAGAAGCTCGAGCATGCCGTCCGGGCCGTGCTGTCCGACCCTTCCGAGGCCGACTGGGTGGCCCGCCAGCTCCGGCCTCTGATCGGGCTCGCCTCGGGAAACGACCTCACAGGAGACCGTCGCAGCGAGGCCTTCGCAGCCTGGCGGCGCTTCTTCGAAGGGATCGCGGAACAGAGCCCACTCGTGCTCGTGTTCGACGACCTCCAGTGGGCCGACGACGGCGTGCTCGACTTCATCGACCACCTGCTCGAGTGGTCGAGCGGCATCCCGCTGCTGGTCGTCGCGACGGCGCGGCCGGAGTTGGTGGAGCGGCGGCCGGGGTGGGGAGGCGGCAAGCTGAACGCCGCCACGGTCCAGGTCGGAGCGCTGTCCGAAACGGACACCGCCCGGCTGCTCGGCGCGCTGCTCGAGCGGGCGGTCCTGCCGGCCGAGACCCAGTCTGCTCTCCTCGCCAGGGCCGGTGGCAATCCGCTCTACGCGCAGGAGTTCGTGCGGATGCTGGCCGACCGCGGCCTGCTCCCGAGCCAGGGCGGGTCGTGGGAGATCGAGACGGACGGCGGCCTTCCTCTGCCCGAGTCGATCCAGGGCATCATCGCCGCCCGGCTCGACGTTCTTTCCACGGACGAGAAAGAGCTGCTCCAGGACGCCTCGGTGCTGGGCAAGGTCGTGTGGCCCGACGCGCTGGCGACGATCGCCCAGCGACCGCGCGGTCTCGTCGAGGAGCTTCTGCACGGCCTCCGTCGCAAGGATTTCCTCCGCCACGAGCGGCGTTCCTCGGTCGGCGGGGAAACGCAGTTCACCTTCTTGCACCTCCTGACCAGAGACGTCGCATATGGCCAGATCCCGCGCGCGAATCGTTCCGTCAAGCACCGGCTGGCGGCAGAGTGGCTCGAGTCGTTGCCCGCTGATCGCGCCGAGGACCGTGCGGAGATGATCGCGCATCACTACCTCTCGGCCCTCGAGCTCGCGCGCAGCACCGGGCAGGAGACGGCTGAGCTCGCCGACCGCGCCCGCCTTGCGCTTCGGGAGGCAGGCGATCGCGCCCTCGCGCTGAACGCCTTCGCCCGGGCCCTCCATTTCTACACGGCCGCGCTCGACCTCTGGCCACAGGAGGATCCCGAGCGCGGGCGGCTTCTCTACCGGCTCCTGACCGCGAAGAT
The DNA here is from genome assembly GCA_013816275.1 of Actinomycetota bacterium. GTDB lineage: Bacteria > Actinomycetota > Thermoleophilia > Gaiellales > Gaiellaceae > JACDER01. The sequence goes on from JACDER010000003.1 coordinate 11,442, forward strand.
GTACGGCGGCGTTCCTCAGGCGGCCGAGTTTGTTGAGGCGAGCGAGATCCTGCTGGCCGCCGGCGAGCGAGAGCTCGCGGCCGAGGCTGCCGCGTTGGCAGGCACCACGGAGACCAATCGGGGCTCGCAGGATGCGATGTGGGGATACATACGACGCGCGGAGGAGCTGATCGCCGACGCGACCCCGTCTAGGTCGAAGGCCTTCGTCCTCCACTGGAACGCCGTTGGCTATTCGCTCGCGGGGCGGTCGGAGGAGGCGCTTCGCTCCGCCCGCAGCGCGCTCGAGATCGCCGAGACGCTCGGCCTCGACGACATCCGCGCCAACACCCTCAGCACGATCGGTATGACGCGCATCACACTCGGGGACCCGGGCGGGGTCGATGACCAGGAGCGGAGCGTCGAGATCGCGCGCGCGGCCAACTCCGCGGACGTCATGCGCTGCCTCGGGAACCTCGCGAGCAGTCTGCTCGAGCTCGGGCAGATCGCGGAGGCCCGCGAGAAGCTCGAGGAAGCGGCCGCGGAGGCGCAGCGGTTCGGAAGCATCTGGTACCACGACTGGCTCAGGCCCGAGCGAGTGACGTATCTCTACTACGAGGGCGAGTGGGACGAGGCGCTGCGCGGAGTCGACTACCTGGAGGCGGACCTCGAAAGCGGACGATCCACGACCTTCATGGAAGGGGCCAACCTGACTTTCCGCGCACGCATCCGTCTGGCGCGGGGCGACGTTGCTGGAGCCCTCGAAGACTCTTCGCGCTCGCGCGACCTCGGGCGCGTGGCCAAGAACCCACAGCTGCTCCATCCTGCGCTCGCCGCCTTCGCGGCCTTCCGGGCCGAGCTCGGGCAGGTCGACGAGGCTTCCGCCGCCGTCGATGAGCTGTTCGAGGACTGGCGTGAACATCCGGTTCTGTCCTCGGTCTTCTGGCTGATCGATCTGGCGTACGCGCTCGTCCCACTCGGGCGCGGTCAAGAGCTCGAAGAGGCGCTCGCGAGGGTTAAAGCCCCCACCCCCTGGGCCGATGCCGCGCGAGCCTACGCTTCCGGCGATTTCGCGACGGCCGCAGAGGTGCTCGCGGGCATCGGCGCCGTGCCGGAGGCTGCCTACGTGCGTCTCAGGTCCGGGGTCGAGCCGGAAGTCCGGCTCGCGCTCGAGTTCTACCGCTCGGTCGGCGCCGTCCGTTACGTCCGCGAAGGCGAGGCGATGCTCGCGCGTACGGCCTAACTGCGCGCTGGCGGATCTGGCCTGCCTCTATCTCGGAAGCCAGCCCTCGCGGTACCGGGTTAGCTCGCCTCGGGGGAATCGGGCATACGCCGCGTTCGCATCGCTCGTCTGCTGCTCCACGCCGGCGCGGTGGCGTAGCGCGGCTTCATCCACGGTGTAGGCGCCCCACTCCGGGCCAGTCGAGCGGTCGCGGGCGCCGACCGCCAGAACCAGGGAGGGCGCTGCGCCTGCGCCGATGATCACGTGGCTCGTCCCGGCAGGGCAGTGGACGAAGTCCCACCTTCGCAGCGGGCGCTCTTCACCCTCGATGGTGAGCAGCGCTTCGCCGGCGAGCACGAGGAAGTCCTCCTGGTCGTTCTCCCGGTGGTACATCGCCATCGGTTCGCCGGGACCGAGGACGGTGAGGTTGATCCCGAGCTGCAAGAAATCCGCCGCGCCCTCGAAGCCTGCGCCCTCGAACTCGCAGAGGAAGCCGCGGCCCTTGCGGTCCCACCACTGCGTCTCCCCGGCGTTGAGGACGAACCAGCCCTGCCCCTTCGGGACAAGTCCCTGCTCGGTCGCGACGAGCTCCGACTCGGGAACCATTAGGAGCCGCAGCGCCGAAACTCGACGCACTGCCCGCCGCGGCGGCGCCAGGCCGAGACGCCTTCGCCGAGTACCGGCCGGGCGTCGATCCCGGCGGCGACGAGGATGCTTGCCGCCGTGCTCGCGCGGGAGCCGGTCTCGCAGATCGTGATCACGGTGCCGGCCCTGCGCAGCTCCTCCGCGCAGGCACGGATGCGGCGGTAGGGAATGTGGAGGCTCTCGGGGATGTATCCGTGGTCGCGTTCGTCCTTCTCGCGGACGTCTACGAGCTCGATCGGGCCGTTTCCGAGCATCTGCTCCAGCTCGTCAAGCGTCAGCGGCTCGAGCCGCTCGCCGGCATCCGCGCCGGACAGGTGGCCGTCGACGTTGAAGAGGCCGACCGCGCGCAGGCCCCGGACCGCGCGCTCCGCCTCGCCGTCCGCGCCCGCGTACAGGACGACGTGCTCGTCCGCGTCGAGCACAAAGCCCGCCTTGGTCGCAAATCCGGATCCGCCGACCGGGATGTTGATGGCGCCGGGCACGTGGCCCCGGGCGAAGTCCTCCGCGCCGCGAACATCGAGAATCGTCGCGCCTCCGGGCGAGCTCACCTCCACCAGCGGGGGCGGAGAGCCGAGGAAGGGGCCGCGGTTCAGCTCCACGATCCGTTCCATGTTCGGAGGCCGCGGAGTAGCCGTCGCGGCCGCGGCCTGGGCGATGAAGTCGGCCGCCTCCGTGTACGCGAGCGAGTGGTTGAAACGCCGCTCGAATCCGATCGTCGACGATGCCTTCGAGCTCATTCCGGCGCCGCACATTGAGCCGGCGACGTGTCCGGGATAGAGCTCGACGCCATCGGGCAGCTCGAGCAGGCGCCGGAGGCTGTGGAAGAGGCTCTCGGCTCCTTCCTGAGCGTCGACCGCGAGATCGGGCCGGGCGCTATCGCCGACGAGCAGCGAGTCACCGGTGAGGACGAGCCAGGGGTCCTCCGCGCGGGAGAGGTCGGCGACGGCGAAGCAGCAGTGCTCGGGCCGGTGGCCCGGCGTGTGGATGACGCGCAGGCACACCTGCCCCGCATCCACCCGCGCTCCGTCCTCCAGCGGCTCGAACGGATACTCGGGCTGCGCCTCCGGGTGGATGCAGACCGGAAGGCCGTGTTCGAGCGCGAGCCGGCCATGCCCGGACACGTGGTCGGCGTGCGTGTGCGTCTCGAGGATGCGTGAGATTCGAACGCCCTTGCGCTCGGCCGCGGCCAGATATTGCTCGACGGCATAGGCGGGATCGACCACGACGGCCTCGCCGGCCTCCTCGTCGCCGATCAGATACGAGGCGCAACCGAGCCCCTCTTCTATGTACTGCTCGAACAGCACACCGTCATTATCCCCGCCGCCGCCTACAGTGAGCCGATGCGCTTCGCCCGTGTCCTCGCTGCGGCAACGTTCGCCGCGGTGCTGATCCCGTCGGCCGCGGCGGCGCACGCCTACCTGGTCAGCTCGAGACCCGCCGACCGGGCAGTCCTGGCGAGCGCTCCTCGCGAGGTGCGGCTCGAGTTCACCGAGGACGTACGGCCGGGACAGGGGATCGCCGCGGTGCGGAACGGCGGGGGCTCGGTGCTCGCCGGGCCGGCCCGGGCGCAGGGGAGGGCGCTCGTGATCCCGCTCCGGTCTGACCTCGGCGACGGGGTCTACACCGCGCGCTGGCAGGTGATCTCCGACGACGGTCATACGACCGGCGGCGTGCTCGCCTTCGGTGTTGGCTCCGGGAGCGCTCCCACTCCCTCGCTCTCGGCAGGCTCCACCGGCGCCGGGCCGGGCCAGTACGCAGTCCGGTGGCTCTTCTTCATCGGACTGCTCGTCGCTTCCGGGGCCGCCGTGTTCCGGATCGTCGTCTGGCGACCGGCGCTCCTAGACGAGCTCCAAGGCGAGGAGCAGGCACGGGCCGAACAGCAGGAACGCCGCGTCGGGCCTCTTCTCGCCGCCGGAGGCTTCGCGGTCGCGCTGCTGGGCGCGGGCCTGCTTCTCTACCTCACCCATGCCGGCTGGGACACCCGGTTCGGCCGCGTGCTCGAGATCGGTCTCGGGATCGCCGCGGTTGGGCTGCTCGCGGCCCTCGGGTCGATCAAGGTGCCGTGGATTCGGCCCATAGCGCTGGCCGCGGCTCTCGCGATGCTGCCCCTGCCGACGCTCGCCGGTCACGCGCTCGACCAGGGGCGGGCCGTTCTCGGCCTCATCCTGGACGTCGCCCACGTCACCGCCGCCGCCGTGTGGATCGGCGGGCTCGCCGCGCTCGCTCTTGCGCTCTGGACGGGAGACCGTGGACTGCGGCTTCCCCTAGCGAGACGGTTTTCCGCCCTCGCTCTCGCCGCGGTGATCCTCCTTGCCGGCACGGGCGTCGGCCGGGCCCTGGAGGAGCTCCAGTCATTCTCGCAGCTCTGGTCGACCGGCTACGGCCGCGCGATCCTCGTCAAGACTGGACTGCTCGTCCTCCTGGTCGCGCTTGCCGCACGCAACCGGCTGCTCTTCCTCTCGGGCACGGTCGCCCGCTTACGGCGCGGAGTCACCGCCGAGGCCGTCCTGCTACTCGGTCTCGTCGTCGCCGTCGCAGTGCTGACGGCTCTGCCCCCCGGCCGGACGGCCGCGGCGGCGTCCCGACTCCGGCCGGTTCCGCTCGGACCGTCGTCACCCGCGCTGCCCCCGCGGGACGCGCTCGTACTCGCCAAGGAGTCAGGCCGGCTCGGCGTTGCGCTCGCCGTCAGGCCGGGGCCGGCCGGACGGCTGCGCCTGACCGCGACCGTCGTCTCCCCGTCCAACACCGGCGTCGACGATCTCGCGCTCAATTTCCGGGTCGTCGGGACCCGGGGCGCGACCCTCGAGCCGGGCTCGTCGTGTGGGTCGGGGTGCTACTCGGCGACGAGCGAGGACGTCGGTGCGCCGGCGTCAGTCACCGTCCTCTTCGCCGGCGAGACCGCGGCCGCCGTGCGGTTCGAGATCCCCACG
>JACDER010000152.1 GCA_013816275.1 Actinomycetota bacterium
TCGCCCATTGCGCAAGATTCCCCACTGCTGCCTCCCGTAGGAGTCTGGGCCGTGTCTCAGTCCCAGTGTGGCTGATCGTCCTCTCAGACCAGCTACGGATCGTCGCCTTGGTAGGCCGTTACCCCACCAACAAGCTAATCCGCCGCGGGCTCCTCCTCGGCCAGAGGCCGAAGCTACCTTTTCTCAACGAGCCCGAAGGCTCGAGAGGCTATCCGGCATTAATCCGGGTTTCCCCGGGCTATTCCGGTGCCGAGGGCAGATTACCCACGTGTTACTCACCCGTTCGCCGCTTTCCCCAGCCCCGAAGGGCTGGTTCTCGCTCGACTTGCATGTGTTAAGCGCGCCGCCAGCGTTCGTCCTGAGCCAGGATCAAACTCTCCGTGAAAGAGTGATTTGCCTCCGAAGTGGAGGCAAGCTTCACATTGAGCTTGTTGCTCAAAAGATGTCTCGCCCTCGTACTTGAGGACGTGACGGGTTCTTAAAGCCTCTCACTCTGACGAGCGAGAGGTCTCGACGTTTTACACGCTGCTGAGTTTTCAAAGACCGTCGCCACCGAGCCTGCAAAGAAAAGCCTCCGACTCGCATCGGAGGCCCTCAGATTCACGGAAATCAAGTCGTATCCGTTCGCTCTGGAGGGCTCTCCTTGTCGAGTTACAGGGACGTTCGTTGCAGCCTCTTCCGAGGCGACGCACATCATAGCAAGTCCGAGCGCCCCGCTCGTCAAGCGGCACGGAAGCGCAGAAACCGCCGCTTTCCGGCCTGTATGAGCCTGCCTTCCAGCCGGTGTCGGGGCACGTCGAGCTCCGTGACCGGCTCTCCGTCGACGCGCACTCCGCCCTGTGCAATCAGACGGCGTGCCTCGCTCGTGGAGGGCAGGCCGAAGGACTCGACGAGGAGCGCCGGCAGGTGGATGGTCTCGCCGTCCGGGAGCTCCGCCTCGGGTACCTCCTCGGGCGGCTTCCCCTCGCGCACCACGCGCGTGAAGTGCTCTTCGGCCGAGCGTCCAGCCTCCTCCCCGTGCCAGAGCGCCACGATCCCGCGCGCGAGCGCGAGCTTCGACTCCATCGGGTCGCCGGCGGGAGGCTCGCGGTCGAGGCAGAGCCGCCACCACTGCTCGAGGGCCTCGTCCGGGATCGACATCACCTTTCCGAACTGCTCGTCGGGAGGCTCGTCGATCCCGATGTAGTTCCCCTCCGACTTGCTCATCTTGATCGCGCCGTCGGTTCCGACCAAGAGCTCGTATGTGACGACGGACTGCGGCTCGAGGGCGTAGTGCTGCATCACGTCCCGGCCCATCAGGAGGTTGTAGAGCTGGTCGGTTCCACCGACCTCGATGTCGGCCTCGATCGAGACCGAGTCGTAGCCCTGCGCGAACGGGTACAGCAGCTCGGACACGGAGATGGGAATGCCCTGCCCAAACCGCTCGGCGAAGTCGTTGCGCTCGAGCAGGCGGGCGACCGTCCCGGTCCTCGTCAGACGGACAAGCTCCGCGTAGTCGAGCTTCCCAAGCCACTCGCCGTTGAAGCGGATCTCGGTGCGGTCGCGGTCGAGGATCCGGAAGGCCTGCTCGGCGAAGAGCTCGGCATTGCGGTCGAGTACTTCGTCCGGAAGCACCTGCCGCTCCTTCGAGCGGCCGCTCGGGTCACCGATGCGCGCGGTGTAGTCGCCGACGATCAGGACGGCGACATGCCCTGCGTCCTGGAACGCGCGCAGCCGGCGCAGGACGAACGCGAAGCCGAAGTGGATGTCGGCAGCGGTCGGATCGATTCCAAGCTTGACGCGCAGGGGCCGGCCGAGCGCGAGCTTGCGCTCCAACTCGCCCTCGGGAAGGACGTCGACCGAGTGTCTGAGGAACTCCGCCACCAAGCGGCCAAGTCTAGGAGGCCTGGCCGGAGCCTCGCTCGCCGTCGGGGTGCGTCCGCTTGGTTCGAGGCAATGACGCAGGTAGCGCGCGTAGCCGGAGGCTACGGGCGCGACTGAGGACGCGGCCTCGGGCCGAGCGGCGCGGCCCGACGGCACCGCCTAGGTTTGGGCCAGGCCTCCATTAAAAGTAGTACGGAGCGAGGCCTTGCGCGCCTAGGGCGTACCAGATGCCGAAGGCGAGGCTGGCGAAGCCGAGTACGGGCGCGATCCGGTGGAACCACCTCTGCACCGGCGCGCGCGAGAGGGTCAGCCCGAAGCCGGCAGACAGCAGAGCCATCGAGACCGCGGTGAAGAGCGCGAAGATCGCGAGGGCCACCACGGCGATCGCGTGGCTGTGGATCGTGGCCAGGAGCAGGACACCGACTCCGGCGGTTCCTCCGATCCCGTGCACGAGACCGATGCCGTAGGCCTGAAGCGGCGTCCGGGCGCGAGCGCCGCGGTGGGGGTGGCTGTCCCCTTCGTGGAGGTGGCCGTGCGCATGCGCACTGCCATCGTGAGCGTGCAAGTGGACGTGAAAAAGCCCGCGCCGCCACCTCACGAGCAGCCACACGGCGAGCGCGACGATGACGCCGCCGATCAGCGTCTCCGCCCCCTCCTGCACCGATTCCGGCAGGTAGCTCTTGAAGAGGACGATCGGCAGGCCGAGGGCGAAGAGCGACGTGGCGTGCCCCGCGCCCCAGACAGCTCCGAGCCGGAAGGCGTGGCGGGTCCCGCGCTCCTTGCCCGCGATCAGCGTCGTGACGGCCGCGAGATGGTCGGGGTCGGTCGCGTGCCGGAGGCCGAGCAGAAGGGCGACCCCCGCGACGACGAGCAGCGTCCCGCCGTCCGAGAACCCAGCCAGCCAGTGGTCGAGGCCGAACATCAGACGACTCCCGGCAGGGCGCGGACGGTCATGACGAGACCGAGGACGAGGATGACGGCGGCGCTGAGCGCGGGCAGTGCGCGCACCACGCGTCCCTCGAGCCGCAGGCGCCCTGCCAGCTTCTTGGCGGAAACGGCCAGCAGCCCGATCGCGGTCATCGCGGCCGCGAGCCCGAGGCTGAAGGCAAGGATCAGGACGAGGCCGTAGCCGACCCGGTGCAGCGAGATCGCGGCCAGAAGGACGACGAGCGCAGTCGGGCACGGGATCAGCCCGCCGGAGATGCCAACCCCGAGCAGGGCGCGCATGCTGAGCTCCTGGTCGTCGTGATGGTGGTGGTGCCCGTGGTGATGGTCATGCCCGTGCGCGTGCATCCGCCGGTGGCGCAGGCGCGCGCGCAGGACTCCGCAGCCGACGAGGACGACCAGCAGCGCGGAGGCGAGGTTCAACCAGGGATAGAGCTGCTCCGGGAAGATGAACGCCGAGAGCGCCAGCGTCACGAGGCCGAGCGCGAACACCCCGATCGTGTGCGTGACCGTCACGGTCAGGCCGAGCAGCGCGGCGTGACGCGGCGTTCCGCGCGTTCCGACGAGGTACGCGGCCACGATCGACTTCCCGTGCCCGGGACTGAGCGCGTGGACGGCACCCCAGAAGAACGCGAGCAGCAGTGCGAGCGCGACGAACCCGGCGCTCAGCTTCTCTCTGGAGATCAGGCCCGCGAATCCGCCGTTTCCGCCCTGGTGCACCGTCACGCGCGAGTCGAGCGTGGTCCCCTTCGACAGCGTCGGCGCAACTCCAGGCCCCGTTCCCGGTACGACCTCGGCGCTGGCAGACCGCACGTCCAGTGGGCTGGACAGCTGGTCCCTGGGGTACGCGTGGAGCTCGTCGCTCACCGAGCGTGAGGATGCGGAGGACGACACCGTCGCGCCGTCGCTCTGCTGCACCACGATCTCCTTCCAGCCGATCCGGCCCGGGAAGGTCGAGTCCCGATAGGTGAGCCGCCGGCTTCCCGCCAGGAGCCGGGGCGTCGCGTAGACCGATTCCAGCCTGGTCGTGCGGAGCCCGGCGACCCCCGGCGGGAACGCCAGCGCGTGCCGCAGCGAATGGAGGGGAATCGCGCGGCCGTCGATCTGTACCGAGATGCCGCGTTGGATCTTGGGCAGGAGCTTGGCCGCTGTCGGCTTCTCCTGGAAGGTCGGGATCTCGGCCAGGTCGAGCACGTAGAGCACGTACACGCGGTCGCCCGAAGCGACGACGCGGCTGTAGTGGTTGGTCGTGAAGTTCCCGAGCGGGTGTGCGAAGGCGACGCTCGGCAGCGCCACTCCGAGCAACAGTCCGAGCACGACCACCGCGCGCCTCATCCGGCCAGCCTCCTCGCCACGGGCGCCCAGAGGATCGAGAAGTGCGGATTCAGCGCGAGCGCGCGCCGGAACCACGCCCGGCCGTTCGCGGAGTGTCCGAGGCAGCGCTCGATCATCCCGCGGTGAAAGAACTTGAGAGCGTCCTGCGTTCCCAGCCGCAGCGCGTGCTTCGAATGGCGGAGCGCCTCTCCGCAGAGCCCGTTCCGCTCGAGCGCCCAGGCGAGCACGTCGTCTCCGTCGATGCTCGGCCGGTCGCGCTGCGCGGAGCGTGCGAGCCCGAGTGACGACGTCAGCTGCATTTCATGATCCACCTGGAACAGCGCGATCTCGAGGTCGGTGCGGACACCGTTCGCCTGGAGAAGCCGCCGGATTGCTCCCATCAAGGCGTATTCGCGCCGGGCGCCGGTCCGGTTCCCCTGGATTCGAAAGAGATCGCCCAGCGTGGCCACGAACTGCGGGAGCGGGATCCGCGCGACCGCGCGCCGCTCCAGCCGGACCGCGCCCGACATGTCGCCGCGCGCCGCGCGCACCTGAGCCAGGGCGTCGAGCGCATAGACGTAGTTCGGGAACGCCGAGAGCGCGAAGCGGTACTGCGCCTCCGCCGGGCCGGTCCTCCCCATCGCCCAGTACAGCTTCCCGAGCTGGACGCGGGCCCAGGCAAGGGGCTCGGGCTCGCCGCCGGCCGCGTTCACCGCGGCCTGCATCG
>JACDER010000153.1 GCA_013816275.1 Actinomycetota bacterium
CTCAGCCGGGCTGCAGGGCTTCCCGCAGCTCGGCGAGCAGCTTGTCGTTTCCGCCCAGGATCCCCGACCAGCCGAGCATGCGCCGGTCGAGGAAGTACGCCTCTCGGGCCTCTGCTCCCGAGTCGTACGCGACGTGGATCCAGTTGTTCATGCCGACGATCTTCCGGTCGATCGCACGGACGCTGTCGATCCTGATCGTCTCCTTCTTGCCCTCGAACGTGGCGAGGCCGGAGTCGATCGTCAGATCGCCCGAGAAGTAGCGCCTGCCGAACTTGTCGTGCGGCTGGTACCAGACCTTCCAGGTGGGCATGCGCCCATTTTCCTACAGCTGCGCGTGGAATGTGTCGCAGGCGGACGGCTTTCCGGTCTTGAAGCCGACTCTGAACCAGTGCTGGCGTTGAGCGGAGGAGCCGTGCGTCCATGTCTCGGGATCGACCTGGCCCCGCGTTCGCGCCTGGATGCGGTCGTCGCCGACCGCCGCGGCCGCGTCGAGCGCCTGAGCGATGTCGGCCTCAGTGAGACCGACGATGTAGCCGGTCTGCGTCGCGTGGCTCGCCCAGACGCCGGAGTAGCAGTCCGCCTGCAGCTCGGTGCGGACCGAGCGTCCGGTTGCGCCTTGCTGACCCGTGTTCGTGAGCGCGCCGGTCAGGTCCTGGACGTGGTGCCCGTACTCGTGCGCGAGCACGTAGGCCTCGGCGAACGGGCCGCCCTGCGCACCGAAGCGTGACTGGAGCTGGTCGAAGAAGCCGAGGTCGATGTAGACGCGCTTGTCGACGGGGCAGTAGAAGGGGCCGACGTCCGCGGTCGCGTAGCCGCACCCGGTGTCCGTCGATCCGGTGAAGAAGACGGTCTGGGCCTGCTCGTACCCGCTCAGCTCCCTGCTCCAGAACCTCTGGATGCTGTTGATGTCGGCGAGGATCGCGCAGTCCTCCTGCTTGTTCGCCTGAGCGCCGGTCCGGCACTGGGAGAGCGGCACTCCCCCCGACGCACGGCCGTCGAGGTTGCCCAGCGGGCCGATACCGCCGCCGCCGCCGCCGAGGGCGCTGATGAGCAGGTAGACGACGAGGCCGACGACTCCGAGGCCGCCGCCGCCGAGCGCGAGCCCCCCGCCGCCCATGCCGCGGCGGTCGAGCACCTGCCCGGGATCGAGCCTCGCTCCTCTACGGAACCGCACGCTCAGAGGCTTCCGCTATGGCGTCCAGCCGAAACACGAACCCCTCCTCGTCCTCGCCGATCCGGACGAACCCGCACTTCTCGAGCACGCGGATCGAGCCCACGTTGTTGCGCGCGACGAACGCGTGCAGCGGGCGCTCGTCGACGACCTCGAGGAAGCGCGTGAGGGCGGCGGTCGCGACCCCTTTTCCCCAGTGTTCGCGGCCGATCCAGTACCCGACGAGCCGCTCTTCGTCGGATTGCCAGCTGACGAGGTTCCCTGCTACCTGTCCGTCGAGCTCGATCGTCCTGAGGACGGCCGTCGGCTGCACGCGGATGCGCGCCCAGTGCCCCATGAACGCGTCGCGCTCGCGGGAAGGGACGTTCGCCATGTCGACCCCGGCCGGGTCGCGCTGATGCTCGAAGAAGATGGGGAGGTCGTCGTCAGCGACCTCGCGCAGCAGGATCTGAGGGGCGGTTGTTGTCATGCCGGGGGAGGGAGTCGAACCCTCACGCCCCCTTTCGGGGACAGCTGATTTTAAGTCAGCCGCGTCTCGCCGTTTTCGCCACCCCGGCGCGGCGCAAGCCTACTCGCCTGCGGGCCAGTTGTAGCTCGACGGGATCTTGGACGGAGCCGTTCCGTACACGATCGCGATCTCGTCGTGCTGCTGCAGGACGAGTCGGACCGGGTCGCCCTTGATCTCCGAGCCGTTCACGTAGAAGCGAATCGGATCGGGAGGCGAGCAGAGGTTGCCGATGCAGTTCCTCGACAGGTTGGGGCCCCAGACGCCGAAGAACTGGCCGAGCGAGTAGGCCTGCGCCTCCGGCGACTCGAGGTGGATGACCCCGTCGGTCGCGTGCGTGTGCAGCTCGGTGATGAAGTCGAGGGTGCCGCCCTTCTTGGCCTTGACCCCGATCAACCCGGGCACCGTGACGTGCTTGCCGTTCACGTAGATGTCCAGGTGCTGGTGGATGTGGAGGACGTTGCCCTCGGCCGGCAGCGGCGTGAGGCCGATCGGCTTGAGTCGCTTGCGCAGTTCGGCCGTGTTCTTCCCCCACGGCGGCTGCTTCCGGATCAGGCCGGCGAGGTTGGCGAAGTCGACGTTCGGGCCGTCGAAGTGCGCCGTGGAGCCCGAGCTGCCCTTCCCGATCACGAAGACCGCGAGCAGCGCGACGATCAGTCCGACGGCGCCCGAGGCGGCCGCGCCGTAGAGGATCATCCTGTTCCGGCGATCCGTATCCGCCTGGGTCCTGCGCTTTCCCGCACGGACCTTGGGAGCCTGGACGGCCCGTTGCGGGGCGGCGCTCCCGGTCGGGGCGCTGCTTCCGGTCGGGGCGCTTCCGTCTCCTTCCAGGCGGCGGGGCGCCGGACGGCGCGGAGGAGCGGGTGTGCGTGACTTCTTGCGCTTGGCCATGGCCGAGCGATGCTAGCGGCTTGACTGCTCGTCATGAAGGTGTTATCTTCGTCTTGCCAAGTCCGAACGGCCCTCGGGTCGGTCGGACTTGGCATTTTCTTTGCCCTCGTACGGGACGAGCGCGGTGCCGAACCGCCTACCGGCACCGTCCGATGCGATCAGTAGCGTTCCGCGGCCATGCTCACGGCCGCGTCCCTACTGGTCTTGGTGCTCGTCCTGGCGGGTCTCGCCGTCTGGCTCGCGCGCGCGCTCGCGTCGCTTCGGACCGACAGCACGACGCAGCTCGAGAGCCGGAACGCCGAGGTCGAGCGCCGGCTCCAGGGACTGACCGAGACCGTCGACCGCCGGCTCGGCGAGCTCGACACGAAGGTCGACCGCCGGCTCGAACATGCCTCTGCGCAGACGAACGCGATCCACAAGCAGCTCGGCGACGTCGGCCGGGCGACCGCGCACCTCGCCGACCAGGCGAAGGACCTCGGACAGCTCCAGCAGCTGCTGCGGCCACCGAAGGCGCGCGGAGGATTCGGAGAGCTCCTGCTCGCCAACCTGCTCGCCGACCGGCTGCCCGCCGACGCCTACTCGCTCCAGCACGGCTTCCGCAGCGGCGAGCGCGTCGACGCGATCATCCGCGTGGACAAGCTCGTCCCGGTTGACGCCAAGTTCCCGCTCGACAACTTCGAGCGGCTCGTCGACGCCCAGGACGACGAGTCCCGGCAGCTCCACGAGAAGGCCTTCGCGCGCGACGTGAAGATCCACATCGACGCGATCGCGTCCAAGTACATCCGTCCCGACGAGGGAACGTACGACTTCGCGCTCATGTACCTCCCGTCGGAGGCGATCTACTACGAGCTCGCGTGCGGGAAGACGGGCGCGCTGCTCGCGTACTCGCACGAGCGGAACGTCGTACCGGTGTCGCCGAACACGTTCGTCGCCTACCTGCAGATGATCGTGCTCGGGCTCAAGGGGATGCAGATCGAGCAGCATGCCCAGGAAGTGATGGCCTACTGCGCGCAGCTGCAGAAGAGCTTCGGCGTCTTCCGCGAGGACTTCAACATGATCGGCAAGCACCTCGGCCATGCGCGGAACAAGTACGTCGAGGCCGAGAAGCGGCTCGACCGCTTCGGGGAGAAGCTCGAGCAGGCGGCCGAGTCACCCGAGCTGGAGGCGACCGAGGTCGCCGAGCTCCCGCGCGCGCTGGACGCAGCCTGAGTTAGCGTCCGCTGCTGATGCGGCTCTCGCCGCTCCTGCGAAAGCGCTTCGCAGTCGACCACGTCGAGCACGACACGACCTCGATCATCGCCACGATCGAGCACCGGTTCGGGCTGAGGCCGCTCACGTCGCGCGACCCGCGCGTTAAGGATCTGTCGAGCGTCTTGCGGGCGCGGTAGACGGCCGTCAGGCCGCAGCGCCCTGCTCGGCCTCGAGGAACCGGATCAACCCGCCCGCGACCACGATCTCGCGCTCGCGCGGGAGGAAGTCGTGGGTGAGCGTGATCTCGCCGACGTCCTCGATCTGACAGAAGATGTCGTCCTCGCCGGCGGCGATCGAGTGCAGCGCGGAGATCCGCCACGTCTGGCCGAGCACGGCCCGGTCGTAGTCCGACTCGTCCTTGAACAGCAGCGGGACGATCCCTTGGGCGATCAGGTTGCGCCGGTGAATGCGGGCGAAGCTCTTGGCGATCACGGCCCGGACGCCGAGCTGGGCGGGCGCGAGCGCGGCATGCTCGCGGCTCGAGCCCTGGCCATAGTTGTGGCCGGCGACGATGAAACCTCCACCCCACTCCCTCGCGCGCCGGGGGAACTCCTTGTCCTGGTGCTGGAAGGTGAACTCGGCGATCGCGGGGACATTCGAGCGGTAGGCCATCACGGTGGCACCGTCGGGTGAGAGGTCGCCGGTCGTGATGTCGTCGGGAGCGACGATCAGCACGCGCAGCTCGAGCTCGTCGGGAAGCTCCTTCTGCGGCGGGGGCGGGAAGATGTTCGGCAGGTTGCGCGGGACGTCGATCGTGCGGGCCTCCTCGGCGGGCGGGGGAGCCAGGATGTGCCGCTGGACGACCTCTGGGCGAGCAGGCGGCCGTTCCGGCAGCTCGGGCACGGCGAGCTCGCGCGGGTCGGAGATGACGCCGGTCAGGAGCGACGCGGCTGCGATCGCCGGAGAACAGAGATAGACGCTGTCATCGGCGGTCCCGGTGCGGCCCTTGAAGTTGCGGTTGAAGGTGCGGAGCGAGTTCGAGAACGAAGGGGGAGCCTGTCCCATCCCGACACACGGACCGCA
>JACDER010000154.1 GCA_013816275.1 Actinomycetota bacterium
GCAGATTTGAAATCCGACTGAGCCTGCTGCTAGGGTTGCCGCGGCATGTTCCTCGGCTGAGTACCCATATCGCGTTCGCGCGCCCGGCTGGGTCTTGGCCGAGTGCGCCCGTTTCTCGTACTCGCCAATCCACAGGAGCACGCCCATGACCCAGACAGCCGACTACACGCCCCAGATGGCCTCGCCGTCTGAGCCTGCAGCCGTGCCGGCGCTCGAGGTCCATGAGCTGCGGAAGGAGTTCATCCGGCGAGACGGCGGTCGCCGCAAGGGCTGGCGCCGCAAGCGCCGCCGCGTCGCAGCGCTGAAGGGCATCTCGTTCACGATGCAGCGGGGCGAGACGGTTGCGATCCTGGGCCAGAACGGCTCGGGCAAGTCGACGCTGGTCCGGCTGCTCTCGACGCTGCTCCTCCACGAGGGCGGGAGCGCGAGTGTCTTCGGTCACGACGTCTTCAAGGACGCGCGCGCGGTCAAGCGACTCGTCAACCGGGTCTCGGTCGAGGCCTCGTTCTTCAAGAAGATGTCCGCCGTCGAGAACCTGAGCTACGCAGCGCGGTTCTACGGGATGCGCGCGAAGGACACGAGGGACAAGATCCCGGAGATCCTGACGCGCGTCGGCTTCCCCGAGGACCGCCGGCGCGAGCCGATGGAGAACCTCTCGCGCGGGATGCAGCAGAAGGTCGCTCTCGCGCGTGCCCTCCTGACCTCCCCCGTGATGCTGCTCCTCGACGAGCCGACGACCGGGCTCGATCCGCGCTCGAGGCTCGAGGTCCAGGACTTCATCCGCGAGATCCGCCAGACGCACGACTCGACGATCCTGCTCTGCACGCACGACCTCGACGAGGCCGAGGCTCTCGCCGACCGCGTCGGCATCCTCGATCGGGGCGAGCTCCTGATGCTGGAGCCGGCCGACGAGCTCAAAGCGCGCTACGGCGCCACGACGCTCGAGGAAGCCTTCTTCGCAGCCACCGGCAAGTCGTTCGAGGAAGAGGGCGACGAGGACGACAAGAAGGACGAGGAGGAGGAGTAATGCCGGGCGCTGCGGCAACCATTCGCCACGAGTTGATCGGCCTCACGGGCGTGATCGAGCGCAACGTCTACCTGATCAAGCGGTACATCTGGTGGGACGTCGCGTTCTTCATCTGGACGGTCGCGAACACCCTGACGATCGTCTTCATCGCGAAGGGCGTCCCCAGCCTCAGCCAGGTCGAGGTCAACCGGCTGACGACCGTGCTCCTGATCGGCGGGGTGATCTGGGCCTACCTCGGGATCATCTTCGAGATCGTCACCGAGACGGTTGCCTGGGAGCGCTGGGAGGGGACGATCGAGTACACATTCATGGCGCCGCTCGCACGGCCGGTCCACCTGTTCGGGATGGGTCTCTTCTCGATCGTCTACGGCGTCATCCGCGCCGTGCTCCTCTTCGGCGTGGTCGCCCTCTTCTTCGATCTGAACCTGCCGAACGCGGACTACGGCGCGGCGCTCGTCGTGCTCATGGTCGCCTCGATCTCGTTCATCGGGATCGGGATGATGACCGCGGTCCTTCCCCTGATCTCGCCCGAGAAGGGGACGCAGCTCGGGTTCGTCGCCCAGGGTCTCCTGCTGGTCGTCTCCGGCGTCTACTACCCGATCAGCGTGCTGCCGGAGTGGATGCAGTGGATCTCCAAGATCTCTCCTGCGACCTACGCGCTCGATGCCGCCCGCAAGTCGATCCTCCACGGCGTGGGGGTGACGTCGCTGTGGGGCGACATCTGGCCGCTGCTGCTGATCGGGCTCGTCGCGGTCCCGCTCGGGCTGGAAGTCTTCCGGCGGGGCGAGCGGCACGCGAAGCGCCACGGCAAGCTCAAGCGTTCGGGATGACCCTCGCCGCTCTTCCGCGCTGGGAGGTTCTCTACGCGGAAGCGCACGCCGAGCGGTTCCGCTTCCTGGCCGGCACCGGGCGGGCGGAGTTCCTGCGGGAGAGCGGCGCGCTTGCGGTCGCCACCGGAGCCTGGTCGAACACGGACCAGGAGGCTCGGCTGCGAGCTCGCCGTCTTCGGAACGACGCCCGCAAGCGCCGGGCTGTACGAGCCGCTTGGCTTCACCACGCAGCCCGTCGCGGGCCGGCGCTGGTTCTATCTTCCGCCGCCACCCGCGGCATGAAGAGCAGCCGATGACCGTCCGGCTGGTCGAGAGCGAGGCGGACCTCGAGTTCTGCCTCCGGGTCCTGGACGCGGTCGCCGGCATTCCGTTGTCGATCGAGCAGATGCGGCAGGTCCAGGACCGTCTTCTCCTGCACCCCGGTGGCGGATATGCGCTCGTCAACCACTCGAGCGTCCGGAACAGCGCCTACGCCATGGTCCGTGTCCTGCCCTCCGAGAGGGGGCGCGGGATCGGCTCCGAGCTCGTCGAAGCGGCGGCCGTCTCCGCCCGCGCGCTCGGGACCGATTCGATGTGGGGCGTCGTCCGAGCGGGTGACGAGGGCTCGCTGCGGTTTGCGACCGCCCGCGGGTTCGTCGAGGTCGGTCGCGACGTCGAGCTGACCCGGAGGCTTGCCCCTGGCGACGGCTTGGTTCGCGACGGAGTCGTCGAGCTGCAGGAGGAGCATCGCCTTGGGGCGTACGAGGTTGCCGTTGCGGCCATGCCGGACATGGTGACGGCCGGAGACGCCGAAGCGCGTCCGTACGACGCCTGGGTCGAGCAGGAGCTTTTGGGGCCCGTGGGCTTCGTCGCGATCGAGGACGGGGCCGTCGTGGGTTACGCGACGCTCCAGAACCTCGGCGACGACTCGCACCGGCTAGAACACGGGTTCACGGGGGTCCTTCCGGCATACCGGGGGCGTGGGATCGCGACGGCACTCGGCGAGGCGCAGATCGCGTGGGCGGCTGCGCATGGATACGAGGAGCTCACGACGACGACGGGCGTCACGAACGTAGCCCTCCGCCGCCAGAAGGCGAAGCTCGGCTACGAGGAGCGGAACGGACCGATCCTCGTTCGCGGCCCGGTATGAAACGCCTCGAGGCGACCAGGGTCTACTACGGCCTCGAGCTCCTGCTGTCGATGCCGACCTGGGTGGTCGTCTCGATCTACCTCGTCCGAGAGCTCCACCTGTCGCCGCTCGAGCTCGTGCTGATGGGGACGGCGATGGAGGGCGCGGTCTTCCTGTTCGAGATCCCGACGGGCGTCGTGGCCGACACGTACAGCCGGCGGCTCTCGCTGATCATCGGATTCGTGGGGATGGGCGTTACCTGGATGCTCGTCGGTGTCTTCTCGACGCCCTGGGTGATCATCCTCCTCTGGGCCGTCTGGGGGCTTGCCTACACGTTCACGAGCGGTGCCTACCAGGCTTGGATCACGGACGAGGTCGGGGCGGACAAGGTCGGCAGGGTCTTTCTCCGCGGCGCCCGCGTGGGCTACATCGGCGCGTTCGCCGGACTGGTCGCGCTGGTCGCCCTCGGGACGGAGTCCCTGCGCGCGGCGGTGGTCGCGGGTGGCGCCGTCACGCTGCTCTGCGGGCTGGCCTGCATCGTGTTCATGCCCGAGACCGGGTTCCGTCGCAGGCCTCGGGCCGAGCGGGCGCATGCCCTCGCCGAGCTCGCCCAGACCGCACGGAGCGGCGCGCGGTATGCCCGCGCGCAGCGCGTGGTCATGCTCCTGATCGCGGTGCAGCTCTTCATGGGCATGTCGGCGGAGGCCTTCGACCGGCTGAAGGAAGCGCACTTCTTGCGAGACATCGGGCTGCCGTCCGTCGGCCACCTGAGCCCCGTCGTCTGGTTCGGGATCTTCGCGCTCGTCGCGATGGTGTTCGGATTCGTCGCGGTCGGCCGCCTGATGAAGAGGCTCGAGCGGGCGGGGCGTGGAGGGGTCGCGCGCTGGCTGTTCGTCTTCACCGCCGCAGAGATGGCCGCCGTGCTGGTCTTCGCGCTCACCGGCTCGACGTGGGTTGCCGTCGCGACGCTTCTCGCGATCCTCCTCGCCAGGGGCCTGGCCAACCCGCTCTACGACACGTGGCTAAACGAGCAGATCACCGATTCGAGCGTGCGCGCAACCGTGATCTCGATCAGCGGACAGGCGAACGCGATCGGCCAGGCCGGCGGCGGTCCCGTCCTCGGCGCTATCGGAAATGTGTGGGGGCTCGGCGCCGCCCTCTCGGCAGGCGGGCTGCTGATCGCGCCCGCGCTCGGGCTCTACGCCCGTGCGATCGGCCGCCAGGGCCGCGAGCCCGAGCTGGACGACCTGCCGCCGGCCGAGGCCTACCCGGGCGGGGTGTAGTTCGGGCGGACGGGTTCGCTCACGGCGAGGATGGTAAGGTGTCCTCAGTCCGGAGGCGACGAGGCCTCGGGTGCCTAGAGCGCCCGGGGCTCTTTCCATTTAAGGAGGCGAAAATGACGCAGGTCGACAGCAGGAACAGGGCGACGTCGAGCGAGGAGGCGCGCAAGGACGTCCTCCGCCAGATCAAGGAGCAGGAGATCGACGACGTGCTGCTCTGGTTCACCGATCTCGAGGGGCATCTGAAGAGCTTCTCGATCACGATCGGCGAGGTCGAAGGCGCGCTCGACGACGGCATGGGCTTCGACGGCTCGTCGATCACCGGCTTCAACGCGATCGAGGAGTCGGACATGATCGCCATCCCTGATCCGGAGACGTATCGAGTGCTCCCCGACGGCCGGACGGCTCGGATGATCTGCGACGTCGTCACCCCCGACGGGAACCCGTACGACGGCGACCCGCGCCACGTACTGCGCAGGGCGCTCGAGCGCATGGAGTCGATGGG
Source organism: Actinomycetota bacterium (assembly GCA_013816275.1). Lineage (GTDB taxonomy): Bacteria > Actinomycetota > Thermoleophilia > Gaiellales > Gaiellaceae > JACDER01. The sequence continues at coordinate 4,751 of JACDER010000154.1, forward strand.
TTTCGACACCTTCAACGTCGGCCCGGAGGCGGAGTACTTCCTGTTCAGGGACGAGAAGGGGACCGAGACCCTGGACGAGGGCGGCTACTT
>JACDER010000155.1:0-2390 GCA_013816275.1 Actinomycetota bacterium
CGAGCGGCTCCTCGCTCAGGAGGAAGGAGCCGCCCGAGACGGGCGGAATGAGCGCCACCTCATCACCCTCTCTGAGCTCCTGATCGGCCCCGGCGTACTTCCTGTTCACCGCGTAGAGCAGGCCCGGGGGCTCGCCTCCGAGCCCGAGTGCCGGCCACACGTCGCGGACGCGAGCGATGTCCTCGAGCTCGCGCTCCGACCATCCCGCCTGTTCGCGCAGGCCGGCGAAGAGCCTGACGGTGACGCGCATGCCGGTGAGGATACGGCTGTCAGGCGTGAGCCGGCGCGGGCTCTTCGAGCGGCGCCGCGATCGGCACCGGCGCTCCGGTCACGAAGATCATTGCGCCCTCGGGAGTGTCGGGAAACGTGTGCACCACCGTTGAGCCGGCGAAGAACCCGATGACTCGCAGCACGTCGTCGCCGACGTTCCGGATCCCGTGTGGCGCCATCGCCGGGATCGCGGCCATCTGCCCCGTCGCCAGTGGAATGGTCTCGTCTTCGAGCGAAGCTTCGCCCTCGCCCTCCAGCACGAGCAGCAGCTCCTCGGAGCTGTCCGTGTGGGTCGGCAGGAACGCTCCCGCGTCGACTTCGAAGTAGACGGCGGCGGATGCGGCGGTGCCCGTGCCGCTGTGGAACGGAAAGCTCACGCGCAGGCCCGGGAAGTTCGGCACCAGCTCGAGTGTGGACAGATCGACGGTGTTCATTGTTCCTCCTTGATCGAGAGTGCGGATAATAAGAGTACACTACTGTGTAGTCAAATGACACGACCATACGAACTGAGACGGCGCGCCGAGCGGATGGCCGAGACTCGGCGGCGGATTGTGGAGGCCGCCGTCGAGCTCCATACGTCGGTGGGCCCGGCTCGGACGGCCATCGCCGCGATCGCCGAGCGGGCCGGCGTGCAGCGGCACACCGTGTACGCGCACTTCCCCGACCGCGTCTCGCTGTTTCGCGCCTGCTCTGCCCACTGGCGCGAGCGGCATCCGTTTCCCGACCTCTCGCACGTCGAGACGATCGAATTGCCCGAGGAGCGGCTCCGCGCCGGCCTCGGCGCACTCTACGGCTGGTACGAGCGCGTCGAGCAGGACCTCGCGTTGTTCCTGCGGGACGCGGACGCAGTGCCGCCTGGCCTGCAGGCCGAGGACGCCCAGCGCTACGCCTTCCTCGTCGCAACGCTCGCGCGCGGATGGCCTCGGCGGGCACCTGTGCGCGCCGCGATTGGCCATTCGGCCGAGTTCGAGACGTGGCGGTCCCTCTGCCGCCGCCACCGTCTCTCCCGCCGCGCGGCCGTCGATTCGATGGTCAGCCTCGCGGCCAGCGTCTAGCCTTGCTTCGTGGCAACCGCCGCTGACGATCGCGAAACCGACTCCGGGATCGAGATCAAGCCCGTCTACGGGCCGGAGGACGGTGCCGCCTCCCTCGAGCCGCCGGGAGAGTTCCCGTTCACCCGCGGCCCCTACCCGGACATGTATCGCGGGCGGCCGTGGACGATCCGGCAGTACGCAGGCTTCGCGTCGGCCGAGGAGACGAACGCGCGCTTCCGATACCTGCTCGAGCGCGGGCAGACCGGGCTCTCGGTCGCATTCGACCTCCCTACTCAACTCGGATACGACTCGGACGATCCTCGAGCTGCGGGTGAGGTCGGGCGCACGGGGGTCGCGATCGACTCGCTGGCCGATATGGAGCTCCTGTTCGAGGGGATCCCGCTCGACCAGGTCTCCACGTCGATGACGATCAACGCGCCCGCCGCGCTCCTGCTGCTCCTGTACGAGCTGGTCGCGGCGTCTCAGGGCGTGACAGGCGCCCAGGTGCGCGGGACGGTGCAGAACGACATCCTCAAGGAGTACTGCGCCCGGGGGAACTACATCTTCCCGCCGCGGCCCTCGATGCGGATCACGACCGACCTGTTCGCCTACTGCCGCGATCAGCTTCCGAACCTCAACACGATCTCGATCTCCGGGTATCACATCCGCGAGGCGGGCTCGACCGCGACCCAGGAGCTCGCGTTCACGCTTGCGAACGGCATCGCCTACTGCCAGGCGGCCGTCGACGCTGGGCTCTCGCCGGACGAGTTCGGCGAGCGTCTTTCGTTCTTCTTCAACGCGCACAACCACTTCTTCCAGGAAGTGGCCAAGTTCCGCGCGGCCAGGCGGATGTGGGCCGAGATCATGCGCGACCGGTTCGGAGCGACGAACCCGAAGGCGCAGGCGCTCCGCTTCCACGCTCAGACCGGCGGCTCCACGCTGACCGCCCAGCAACCCGAGAACAACATCGTCCGCGTCGCTGTTCAGGCGCTGTCGGCGGTGTGCGGCGGCGCTCAGTCGATCCACACCAACTCGTTCGACGAAGCGCTGGCGCTCCCGACCGAGCACTCCGCGCGGATCGCCATT
>JACDER010000155.1:2400-4824 GCA_013816275.1 Actinomycetota bacterium
CATTCGATCGCAGCAGATCCTCGCGGCAGAGGCCGGCGGCACCGACACTGCGGATCCGCTCGGTGGGGCGTACTTCATCGAGACGATGACGGGGGAGCTGGAGGAGCGGGCGCGTGAGCTGATCGAGCGGATCGACGAGCTCGGCGGAGCGGTGGAGGCGATCGAGCAGGGATTCGTCCAGCGTGAGATCGAGGAGGCTGCGTTCCGGTACACGCAGGAGGTCGAGTCGGGCGACCGGGTCATCGTGGGCGTCAATCGCTTCGCCGAGGACGGGGAGGAGCCAATCGAGCTGCATCGGCTCGATCCCGCGTCGGAGCGGCGCCAGCTCGAGCGGACGGCGCGGGTGCGGTCCGAGCGTGACGCGGCCGTGGCCGCCGCCGCGCTCGCGGAAGTCCGGCGCGTGGCCGCGAGCGACGAGAACCTGCTTCCGTCGATGCGGGAGGCATTGCGCGCTCGATGCACGGTCGGTGAGATCTGCGAGGAGCTGCGGGCTGAGTTCTCGACGTACGACGCGCAGCGCGCTTAGCGCGGGGACGCGGCGCGCCTGCGCCCAGACCCACCCACACGCCCCACCGTGGCACGTGGCCGTTCTCTGTAGAAGCTGGCGGACCCGCCGATTTCCCTTCCGCGCAGATAGCCGAAGCTACGGTCGGGCCCCTTACCGCGCGTTGGGCCAGCCTCTAGACGGAATCCCCACCCAGGGTGGGGAGTTCGTTCCGCCCGCCACCCGAGGCGAGCGTAACCGCGGACGCGCCCCGAGCACGTCACGGAACAGGGCCGGAAGCGTCAAAGTTCGCGCAGCGTGAGGATCCTGTTCGTTTCCCAGATGTACCCGGGGCCGGATGACCCCGACCACGGTGCGTTCCTCGTCCCGCTCGTCGAGGCGCTCCGTCGGCGCGGCCACGAGCTCGAGCTCGCGGTCCTCACGAGCCGGGCGGGTGGCGCGCGCAAGTACCTCCGCCTCCTCCGGCTGGCCCGCGCGGCGGCGAGACGCCTCAAGCCGGATGTCGTCTACGCGCACTACCTCGTGCCCACGGGTCTCGTGGCCGACCTCGCCTCCCAGGCGCCCCTCGTCGTCACCGCACACGGCAAGGACGTACGCAACATCGGCGCGATCCGCGGCGTGAAGACGGCGACGGAGGTCGTCGTCCGCCGCGCAGTCGGCGTGATCGCTGTCTCGCACTACCTGCGGCGGGAGCTCGAGTCCCGCATCCCGAGTGCGCTGGGAAAGGTGTCGGTGATCGACTGCGGCGTCGATCTCGAGCGCTTCCGTGGCGGCGACCAGGCCGAGGCTCGAGCCGACCTCGGGTGGGACGGCGACGGCCCCGCCTACCTCTGCGTGGGCTCGCTCGACGAGCGGAAGAACGTCATCCGTCTCGCCGAGGCCTTCGGGCAGCTCGAGTCGGGCAGGCTCGCCTTCGTCGGGGACGGTCCGTTTCGCGCTCAGCTCGAAGGCAGGATGGGAATCACCCTCGCCGGGCGCGTCCCCCACGGCGACGTCGAACGCTGGATCCGCGCAGCGGATGTCGTCTGCCAGCCGAGCCTGGTCGAGCCCTTCGGGCAGGCGCTGCTCGAGGCGATGGCCTCCGAGCGCACGGTCATGGCCACCGCGTTCGGAGGGCCGCCCGAGTTCGTCATCCCCGCGGCCGGCGTTCTCGTCGATCCGGAGGACGTCTCGTCGATTGCGGGCGGCCTACGGGAGGCGGCCGCGCTCGGAACACCGAACCGGGCTGCGCGGGCAGCCGCCGCCGCGCACGACGTCAACCTCCAGGCGGCTCGGATCGAGGAGGTCCTTGCGCAAGCCGCTCGAGGTCGGCGAGCCTGATCTCGACGAGCGGGCCAATTACGTCCTCGAGTCCGGCCTCGCGCGCCAGTTCCAGCGCCCGCTCGTAGCTCGCGCGGACCTTCTCCGGCTCGACCCCGTTCTTCAGCCGGTTATCACCGGTCACGAGCAGCTTCTGGATCCGCTCCCGCGCGTCCTCTGGCACCGATGAGAGGCTATCCTGACGTCGTGCAACTCGCGATCGACTCCGTCATCCACGTCATCCTCTGCTTCTCACTGGTCGTCCTCGTCCTCATGCACTCGGGCCGCGACACCGGCCTCGGTGGCATGGGATTCACGCCGGCGTCGCAGGGAGGCACTCACATCGTGGAGCGCAACCTGACCCGGCTGACGGTCGTGATCGGCCTGCTCTTCTTCATCAACTCGATCATCCTCTTCCACCTGCTGAAGTAGCCAGGCGCGAGGCGGCGCGGCGGAGCAGCGTGTACTCGAGCCCGCCCGTCAGCCGCATTCCCACGAACAGCGTCGCCAATCCCGCCAGCCCGGACGCGATCGCCGTCGCCAGCGCCGCACCGAAGCTCCTATGGGATCCTCCGAACGGGAGCCAGACGGCGAGCGCACCGGCCGCGAACGCCGCGGCG
>JACDER010000004.1 GCA_013816275.1 Actinomycetota bacterium
TGCGGTTCCCGGGTGAGGGCCACGAGCTCTCGCGTTCGGGGACGCCGCGTCACCGCGTGATGCGGTTCGAAGTGCTGCTCGACTGGTTCGACCGCCATTTGAAGTAGTTCTGTCGCCCGCGGCGAAGGCTGTCCCGTGGACACCAGCGCGGCCATCGACCGCTTCCTTGACAGCCCCGGGCTCTCGGCTGCGACCCGCCGCGCCTACCGCTACGACGTCGAGGAGTTCGGCTCGTGGTTGCAGGCTCGGGGCCGCGGCCTCGACGACGTGGACGTACAGCTGCTTTCCGCCTACGCCTCGGAGCTCGGCGCCGCGCGGCAGGGCCACACGCCCCGCCGGCTCGCCCCTGCGACGGTGTCGCGCAAGCTCGCGGCGGTGCGCGCGCTTCTGCGCTTCACGCTCGGGAAGGGCCGCGTCCCGGACATACCGCTATCCCAGCGGCTGGGCCGCCGCCTCCCCGACGCCCCCACTCCGCCCGAGATCGAGGCGCTGCTCGAGGCGCTCGAGGGCGACGGCCCGCTGCCCCTCCGCAACCGTGCACTCCTCGAGCTCGTCTACTCGGCCGGCCTCCGCGCCGCCGAGGCGGTAGGGCTCGACCTCGCCGACGTCGATTTCGAGCAGGAATCCGTCCACGTGCACGGCAAGGGCGGGAAGGAGCGCGTGGTGCCGCTCGGCGAGGAGGCCTCCTACCGCCTCCAGCGCTACCTCCGTGACGCCCGGCCCGAGCTCGTTCGAGGAGCAGAGAACGCGTTCTTCGTCTCGGCCCGGGGTCGCCGACTGGACACGAGCACGCTCCGCCGGCTCCTTCCGCATCCGCACCGCCTGCGTCATTCGTTCGCGACGCATCTGCTCGAGGGAGGCGCCGACCTGCGGACGATCCAGGAGCTGCTCGGCCACAGCTCGCTCTCGACGACCCAGGTGTACAGCCACGTCGACGCGCGCCGGCTCCGCCGCGTCTACGACCGTTCGCACCCCCGCTCATAACATGTGATATTTTTACCACCTGTTGTCCGATAAACAGGTGTGGAAAGCACTCAGCTCGCCGCATCGGCGCGCCATCCTCGACGCCCTCCGCGACGGCCCGCTCACGACCACTGCTCTCGGCCACGTGCTCCCAGAGCTTTCTCGCTATGCCGTGATGCAGCACCTCGGCGTGCTCGAACGCGCCGGAGTCGTCCTCGTCCGCCGTGACGGTCGCGAGCGCTGGAACGAGCTGAACGCGGTTCCGATCCAGCGGGAGCTCGAGCGCTGGCTCGGAGCGTTCCAGCAGGCCACCGCCTCGCGGCTGCTCGCCTTCGAGCGGCATCTGAGCGCCTCCCCACCCCGAAAGGAGAAGTCATGAACGACATCCGCCAGATCGCATTCACGAACGAATTGCGGTTCGAGCGGCCACGGGCCGAGGTCTTCGAGGCCTTCCTCGAGAGCGAGAAGTGGTTTCAGGTCAGCTACGGAGGCGAGCGCCTCAAGGGCGTCGTGACCGAGCGCCGCGTGGGTGGCCACATCTACGAGGACTGGGGCGACGGCGCGGGGATGCTGTACGGGACGATCGGCTGGTGGGACCCGCCGGCCGGATACTCGGAGGTGAGCCACATGCTCGGCGGCGGGATCACGCTCACGCACCGCTACGAGTTCGAGGAAGACGGCGGCGCGACCATTCTGCGCCAGCGCTTCAGCGCGTTCGGCCCGATCTCGGACGAGATGGCTGCCGGCATCAAATGGCACGGCTCGCTGAAGACCTTCGAGGCTCAACTCCGGTCGTGGATCGAACGCGGCGAGGTGACCGCGCCACCGGAGTTCTCGATGGGCTGATTCAGGTTGTTGACGTGTGGGTCCCCACCACGCCCTCCCGCCGACAGCCTATTTCCGAATCTGTGACCTGTCTGCGCCGGATCCGTGCCCGAAGCCGAGCAGCGCGCGCAGCCTCGAGAACCGCACGCGCGAACGAAGGCCGCGCGGCCCGGACGCGACATCGGCCTCGTCCACGAAGCGCGTGAAGCGAAGGTCGAATTCGTCGTAGGGGTGGCCGTCGGAGTGCTGCCAGCGAGGCCGGTGGACGGGACGGCGGCGCACACAGGACACGGTACCGGCAGGCCATTCCCATTCGAGCGCGAACAGCGTCTCGTGGATGCCGACCCACAGGTCGGGGGCTTCCTGGCGCTGCTCGCGGCGCGCCGGGCGCCCCGCACGGTAGAGGCCTACCGGCGCGATCTCGCCGCGCTCGCGACCTGGCTCGGCCGCCCGCCGGGGACCGTGACGACCGAGGAGCTGGAGCGCTACCTGGCCCACCTCCGCGGAGAGGGACTGTCCGGCTCGACCATCGCCCGCCGGGCCGCTGCGATCCGCTCATTCTTCCGCCATCTAACCCTGCTCGGACAGCGAACCGACAACCCGGCCGCCGAGCTCGACCTTCCGCGGCGGACGCGCAGGCTCCCCCGAACGCTCTCGCCGGGCGAGGCCGAACGCCTCGTCGAGGCCGCCAACGGCACGGGGCCGCGCGATCTGCGTGACCGCGCGCTCGTCGAGCTCCTCTACGGAGCCGGACTGCGCGTCAGTGAGGCCGTGGGGCTCGAGAAGGGCGGCGTCGACCTGGACGGGCGACTCGTCCGTTGCATCGGGAAGGGGAACAAGGAACGGATCGTCCCGGTGGGCCGGCAGGCGGTCGAGTCACTGCGCCGCTACCTCGCCCGCGGGCGGCCCTATCTCGACCGGAGGCACCGGCCCGAGCTCTTTTTGAATGCCCAGGGCGGCCCACTGACTCGCGCGGGCGCCTTCCTGATCCTCCGCAAGCTCGCCGCCAAGGCCGGCCTCGAGCCCGAGCGCGTCCACCCTCACCTGCTGCGGCACTCCTTCGCCACCCATCTCCTCGAAGGCGGCGCGGACTTGCGCAGCGTCCAGGAGATGCTCGGTCACGCCGACCTGTCGAGCACCGAGCTCTACACACACGTCAGCGACCGGCGCCGCCGCGATCTCTACTTCCAGGCCCACCCCCACGCTCGCCGCACCCGTGTTTCCCACCCGAAGCCACGGGCAAGAAATACGGCGAGCGATGAATCTTGATCTGCACCTTCTCGCGCTCCTCGTGACGACGACCGGAATCGGCTTTCTGATGATCGCGTCCGGGATTCACAAGAGCGCGCTCGAGTGGAGGAACCAGGCCCGTGTCTGCCCCTCATGCGGCCGCAAGATCGAAGGCCGCACCTGCGGCTGTACGAACTAACGCGTCGTCTTCTTCTTGAGTCCGGCCGCGACGCGCTTGGCCGCCTCGCGTAGCTGAGCGTCCTGCTCGTCGCTCTCCGAGAGGCCCTGGAGCAGGACCATCGTGTCGCGTTGCGGCGAGCCGTTTCTGAGGCAGACGATCGCGAGCCGGCGGACGGCCTGGTTCGGATCGGCATTGGCCAGCGTGTGCAGCAGCGGGCGGACGGCGTTGACCGGCCCGGGCGCCTCGCGGGAGAGCAGCTCGAGCGAGACGAGGGCGGAGCCGCGGCAGGCCGGGCTCGTATCCTCGAGACCGCGGCGGAGAAGCTCGAGCTTCTGGCGGAAGCGGAACTGTCCAATCGCGCGATAGGAGACAGCCCGCTCCTGGTAGTCGGCGCTCCGCGCGGACGCCTCGAGCTCGTCTGCCCATTCCGAGCGCATGCCGGCCAGGTTGCGCTCGTCTCCGCGGGCAGCGAGAGCGTCCGCCTCGACGGCGGCGTCGGCGAGGGAGGTCGGCACTAGCTCGGGACCGGAGCCCCGCCGACCTCAGATACGGGACGGCTCACCGGCCCGATGTACCGCGCAGACGGGCGAAAAAGGCGGCCGGTGCTCTTCTGCTCGAGAATGTGCGCCGACCAGCCGGCGACGCGGGAACACGCGAACATCGCTGGCGCAAGCGCAGGCGGAACGTCGGCGACGTCGAGGACGAGCGCCGAGTAGTACTCCACGTTCGTCGCCAGTACGCGGTCCGGGGAGCGCTCCTGGAGCGCCTTGAGGGCAACGCCCTCGAGCTCCTCCGCCACGTCGATCATGTGTGCGCCAAGCTCTCTGGCCGTCTTCTTGAGGATGCGCGAGCGCGGGTCCTCGGCGCGGTACACCCGGTGACCGAAGCCCATGATCCGCCCGCCGCTCGAGAGCCGGTCATGCACCCACCGCTCGGCGTCGCGACTCTCGGCCACCTCCTCCAGCATCGGCCTCACGTAAGCGGGAGCGCCTCCGTGCAGCGGCCCCGAGAGCGCGCCGACGGCGGCGGAGAGCGCAGCTCCGCAGTCGGCCCCCGTGGAGGCGACGACGCGGGCCGTGAAGGTCGACGCGTTCAGCCCGTGCTCGGCAGTGCAGATCCAGTAGGTGTCGATCGCCTGGACCGCGCGCGGGTCGGCCTCGCCCTTCCAGCGCAGCAGGAACTTCTCGGCGGCGGTCTCGCCCTGCTCGACGACCTCATCGGGTACTTCGTCCTGATGCCCGTCCGCGCGCCGGGCCGACCGGGCGACGATGGACATCATCTGTGCGGAGAGCCGCCCCAGATCCTCTCGTGCCTGCTCGACGGAGATCTCGTTGAGCTTGCCGAGCCCCCACACGCCAGACAGCCGCGCTGTCTCGGCCTGGAGGTCGGATGGGGCGTTGCCCGTCAGCGCGGCCGGCTCGTACGGCTCCGGATCGGGCATCACCGAGCTGAGGTCGTTGTCGACCAGCAGTCCCCAGATGCGCTCGTAGGGGAAGCGCCCCACGAGGGGCTCGACGTCGACTCCGCGATAGCGGAGTGAGCCGCCATCGCGGTCCGGCTCCATGATTTCCGTCTCGAGAGCGACGACGCCCTCGAGTCCCGAACGTAGCTCGTCCATTGCCGCAGAATCTACCGGTAGAGTGGCGCGCCGTGGCTCACTGCGTGACCCTGATCCCGGGCGACGGCATCGGGCCGGAGCTGAGCGAGGCGACGAGACGCGTCCTCGAATCGACCGGCGTCGAGCTGGAGTGGGACGTCCTCGACGCGGGCGCGGACGTCATGGACCAGCACGGCGGCAACCCGCTCCCCGACCACGTGCTCGAGTCGATCGAGCGGAACGGCGTCGCGCTCAAGGGCCCGATCACCACTCCCGTGGGCGGCGGCTTCCGGTCGGTCAACGTCACGCTCCGCAAGACGCTCGACCTGTTCGGCCAGGTACGCCCGTGCAAGAGCTACCGCGGCGTCCGCTCGCGCTACGAGGACGTCGACCTGATCATCGTCCGTGAGGCGACCGAAGACCTCTATGCCGGGATCGAGTACGAGGAAGGATCGGCCGACGCGCGTGAGCTGATCGGGTGGATCGAGCGACACGACGGCAAGGTGCGCGCCGACTCCGGGATCTCGATCAAGCCGATCTCGGTCTCGGGAACGCGGCGGATCTTCGAGTTCGCCTTCGACTACGCGCGCAAGAACGGCCGCCGCAAGGTTACCGCCGTCCACAAGGCGAACATCATGAAGTTCTCCGACGGCCTCTGGCTGCGCGTCGCGCGCGAGGTCGCCGAGGAGCATCCCGGCATCGAGTTCGACGACCGGATCGTGGACAACCTCTGCATGCAGCTCGTCCAGCGGCCCGAGGAGTACGACATGCTCGTGCTGCCAAACCTCTACGGCGACATCGTCTCCGACCTCTGCGCAGGTCTCGTCGGCGGCCTCGGCCTCGCACCCGGCGCGAACTTCGGGACGAAGGCGGCGGTCTTCGAGCCCACGCACGGCTCGGCGCCGAAGTACGCGGGACTGAACAAGGCGAACCCGATGGCGATGATTCTCTCGGGCGTGCTGATGCTCAGGCACCTCGACGAGATGGAGGCAGCGAACCGGCTCGAGGCCGCGATCGCGGACGTGATCGCCGAGGGGAAGAGCGTCACCTACGACATGAAGCCGACTCGCGACGACCCGACGGCCGTCGGGACGAGCGAGGTCGCCGACGCGATCATCGACAAACTCGGAGCGGCCGTTGCGTAACAAGATCACGGTCGTGGGCGCCGGCGCGGTCGGCTCGACCGTCGCACAGGAAGTCGCACGGCGCGACCATTCGCACGTCGTCCTCGTCGACATCATCGAGAACCTCCCGCAGGGCAAGGCGCTCGACATCAACCAGGCCGGCGCCGTCCTCGGCTACGAGCCGACCGTCGTCGGGACGAACGGGTACGAGGAGACCGCGGGCTCCGACGTGATCGTGATCACGTCCGGCAAGCCGCGCTCGCCCGGCATGAGCCGGGACGACCTGGTCACGACCAACCAGAGCATCGTCGCCGCGGTGACCGAGGCCGCGGTCGCGCACTCCCCCGGCGCGATCATCATCGTCGTCACCAATCCGCTCGACGCCATGTGCCACGTCGCTAAGGACGTCTCGGGCTTCCCGAAGGAGCGCGTCTTCGGACAGGCGGGCGTGCTCGACACCGCCCGCTTCCGCACCTTCATCGCCTGGGAAACCGGATCGTCGGTCAAGGACGTGCAGGCGGTCGTCCTCGGCGGACACGGCGATCAGATGGTCGCGGTCGTCTCCGCCACTACGGTCGGGGGCGTGCCGCTGACCAAACTCGTGTCCGATGAGCGGATCGCGGAGATCGTCCAGCGCACGGCTGTGGGTGGCGGCGAGGTCGTGAACCTGCTCGGCACCTCCGCCTGGTACGCGCCCGGCGCCGCGGTGGCGAACAAGGTCGATGCAGTCCTGCTCGACCAGAAGCGAGTCGTGCCGACGACTGCCTATCTGGAGGGTGAGTACGAGATCGACGGCCTCTATATGGGCGTCCCTGCGAAGCTCGGCGCCGGCGGGCTCGAGGAGGTCGTCGAGCTCGACCTGACCGACGAGGAGCGGGCGGCGTTCCACAAGTCGGGCGACGCGGTGCGCGAAGTCGTGGCGGTTCTTGATCGAGACTCTTCCGAATAGGTTTTCCGGCCGCGAGTACGAGGTCGAGCTCGCCGACCCGGAGTTCACCTCGGTCTGCCCGTTGACCGGCGCGCCCGACTTCGGCACGATCACGATTCGCTACGTCCCCGGCGAGAAGCTCCTGGAGCTGAGGTCGCTGCGGGACTTCCTGGTGAGCTTCCGCGCCCGCGAGATCCTCCAGGAAGAGGTCGTGAACGAGGTGCTCGACGAGGTCGTCGCGAGCGCCTCGCCGGTGCGCGCCGAAGTCGAGGGCGTCTTCAACGTGCGCGGAGGGATGACTACCCGCGTCGTGGCGCAGACATGAAGCTCGGCCTCGAGGGGAGGACGGCGATCGTCTGCGGGGCCTCATCGGGGCTCGGGCTCGCGTCGGCGGAGAGCCTGGCCCGCGAGGGTGCGAACGTCGCGATGCTCGCGCGCCACCGGAAGGGGCTCGAGCAGCAGGCCGAGCGGATCGGCGGGCTCGCGGTTCGCGGCGACGTGCGGAATCCCGAGGACCTGGCCCGGCTCGTGGAAACCACGATCGAGGCGTTCGGCGGCGTCGACATTCTCGTCAACAACAGCGGTGGGCCGCCTCCGGGGACGGCGGTCGAGCTGACGGACGAGTTGGTGGAGGAGGCGGTCGAGCTGCTCCTGCTCTCGGCGATCAGGCTGACCCGGTTGTGCCTGCCCCACCTGGAACGCAGCGGCCAGGGGCGGATCGTCAACATCGAGTCGAACACCGTCCGCCAGCCTGTCGACGACCTGGTGCTCTCGAACGTAGTGCGCGCCGGCGTCATCGGCTGGGCGAAGTCGCTCTCACGCGAGCTCGCGCCCAAGGGCATCACGGTCAACTCGATCGCGCCCGGCCGCATCGATACCCCGCGGATCGCGCAGCTGGGGCACACGGACCCGAGCGGCATCCCGATGGAACGCCTCGGACGCCCGGAGGAGGTCGGCGACGTCGTGTGCTTCCTCGCCTCCGAGCGCGCGTCATACATCACGGGAGCCGTCATCCCGGTCGACGGCGGGCTCACGCGCTCACTCCTCTAGTCTGGCCCCATGAAGCGGCTGCTCACGCCGGCGCGGCTGACGATCGCCGGGCTCGCCCTGCTGCTGCTCGTCGCGGTGGTCCTGTGGCTCGTTCCATCGAACAGCTACCTCTTGCTGCCGGACACGGCGCGTTCCGTCGCCCCGCTCGTGACCGTCGGAAAGCCGGGCGCGAAGGCGGACGACGACAACGGGGAGATCTTCTTCCTCGCCGTCCTCGTGCGAAAGGCGAACATGCTGGAGCGGCTGTTCCCGTCGATCCGAAGCGGCGCCACGCTCATTCCCGCCTCGGCGCTGCGACCCCCCGGAGTCAGCGAGGGCACACAGCGCCGCATCGACCAGCGCGACATGACCGAGTCACAAAGCATTGCCGCGGCCGTTGCCCTTCGGGCCATGGGCTACAAGGTGATCGCCCGACAGAACGGCGCGCAGATCGCCGACGTCGTGCCAGGCACGCCGGCGGTGGGCAAGCTGAAGCCGACGGACGTGATCGTCTCGGTGGACGGCAACCGCGTGCGCACCCCAGACGACCTACGCCGCCTGATCCGAATGCACCGCCCCGGCGAGATCGTGAGCCTGGGGGTCCGGGACGCCAAGGGGCTGCGCACGGTCGACATCCGGACGAAATCGGAGGGCGGTCATCCGGTCATCGGCGTGATCATCGACCAGAGCGCGAACATCCGGCTCCCCTTCCCGATCAAGATTCGCGCCGGCTCGGTGGTAGGCCCCTCGGCGGGGCTCGCGTTCGCGCTCGAGATCATGGAGAAGCTCGGCCGTGACGTCGACCACGGCTACCGCATCGCCGCGACCGGCGAGCTGCAACTGAGCGGCGCAGTGCTGCCGATCGGCGGCGTCGAGCAGAAAGCGATCGAAGCGAAGCAGTCGCATGTGGACATCCTGTTGATCCCGGCTGGGGACAACGCGACGCAGGCGCGGAGGTACGCGGGGAACGTGCGGGTCATCGCTGTGCAAAGCTTTCAGCAGGTGTTGCGCGACCTGGCAACACTACCCGAAAAACGGTAGATCGAGATAGTCTTGCCCGGGTAGAAACTCTCGGAAATTCCAGGAATTTCCGTTCAGGCAACTCTTGAATTCTCGGCCAGCCGCCCTATAGTTGCCCCTCGTCAAACGGACGCGGAGGGGGCGGTTCAGACGGTGCGGAAGCGTAGCGAAATCACCTGCGACGAGTGTTATTTCAGGCGTGCGGGACTCTGCGCTCTCGTGCTCGCCGAGCCCTGTCCGACCTTCAGGGCGCACAGTCGCGGGTCACTCGTTCCGCCCCGGCAGCCGCGCCTTCTTCCTCGGACTCTCCCAGAGCTCGTCGAGCGATCCGCGTAGCTTAAGCTTGCGGCGTGGAGCACCCACGCAAGGTCGATCGCCAGCAGTGGCAGCCGTGGCTGTGGTTCGTTCTGGTGGGCCTTCTGCTCGCCGTCGCCTACCTGATCGCCTTCGTGGTCGAGAACAGTCACAGCGTCGCCGTGCACTGGGTGTTCGGGACAACGCACGGCTCGCTGATCTGGGTGATCCTCGTCAGCCTGGCGCTCGGACTGCTGGTCGGGGTTCTGCTGTCGCAGCTATACCGTCGCCGGCAACGGAGCCACACGCCCGAGCAGCTTCCTGAGAGCCTCGGCGACCAGGCCGACACCGTCGGTGATCTCGGCGGGGACGGCGAAGCTGAACGCGAGACGAGCTGAGCTCTCTCCCCCAGGGCCGGCGAAGAAGTCGGTGCCCTTGACGAACGTGACGCCGGCCGCCTCCGCCTCGGAGAGCAATGCCCCGGCGTCCACCTCGCCCGGCAGGTCGAGCCAGATGAAGTAGCCGCCTTCGGGCCGGCTCCATGACGCCCCGTCCGGGAACTCCCGCTCGAGCGCGCCGAGCATGGCGTCGCGGCGCTCGCGCAGCAGTCCACCGGCGCGTTGAAGGTTCGGCTCGAGGAGACCGGTCCGGAGGAACTCCCACACGATCGCCTGGGTGAAGATGACAGGCGACACGTACGTCGAGACGGCAATCGCCTCGACGGCGGCCGCCAGCTCAGGTGGGAGGACGAGGTAGCCGACGCGCAGGCCCGGCGCGATCGTCTTCGAGAACGAGCACGAGTAGATCACGCGGCCGGCTGGAGCGAGCTCGAGCAGACTCGGAAGCGGATCGCCCTCGAAGCGGACGAGCCCGTACGGGTCGTCCTCCACGATCAGCAGGTCCTCGGCCTCGGCCAGGTCGACCAGCTGCCGGCGGCGCTCGAGCAAGAGCGTGCGGCCGCTCGGGTTCTGGAAGGTCGGAATCGTGTACAGG
The DNA here is from genome assembly GCA_013816275.1 of Actinomycetota bacterium. GTDB lineage: Bacteria > Actinomycetota > Thermoleophilia > Gaiellales > Gaiellaceae > JACDER01. The sequence continues at coordinate 10,185 of JACDER010000004.1, forward strand.
AACGCGGGCTTCGGGCCCTCGTCCAGCGCGCGCTCCAGCGCGTCGAGCTCGAGCCCGCCGTCGTCCATCGGGACGCCGGTCACCTCGGCGCCGAGCCCCTGCAGGATCTTCAGCGGCCGGTCGTAGGTCGGGGCCTCGACGAGGACGCGCTTGTTCTCTCCCTGGAGCAGGCGCTGCCAGAGGAAGGCGAGCCCTTGCAGCGAGCCGTTCGAGACGAAGACCCGGGCCGGGTCGACGCCGTGGCGCTCGGCGAGGAGCTCGCGAAGCGGCGGGAACCCGGCGGGCGGACCGTACTGGGCCGCGTCGCGCTCGGGGCGCTGCAGCACCGCGAGCGTGCAGTCGCCGATCTCTTCCAGCGGGAGGCAGTCGGGGCCGGGAACACCTCGGGCGAACGAGATCACGTGGTCGAGTCTAGAGATCGCGGCGGCGGATGCAGCGGCCCGAGCGGCGCCGGCCCGCGCTCCAAAAGTATTCACGCCTTGAGTCTTCCAGACGCAGATATTTCAGGACACCAGAAAGGTGCCGCCACTACCAGGGATTTTCGAACAGAGTGCCAGGCACGTGCCTGGCACCTTGTATGCAGGCGCTATACAAGCACCAGGGCGCCCAGAAGATCCGTGAAGCGTCCGACGATCGCGTCCGCGTCGCGCAGATCGTCCCGGTCGAAGCGGCCAAGAGTAATCCCGACGCAGTGGATCCCGGCTGCGTGCGCGCCCTCGACGTCGCGCGGCGTGTCGCCGACCGCCCAGGTCTGGTCCGCGGGGACGCCCCCCGCCCGCTCGCGCGCGTCGCGGATCAGATCGACTCGGTCCTCGGCGTCGCAGCCGAACGCTCCCTGGCCCTCCTGGAAGAAGCGGGCGAGACCGAGGCGCTCCATCCGCGCGCGCGCGATCGGCTCCGGGTTGCCGGTCATGAGCACGATCCGGGTCCGCCGGGAGAGCTCCTCGAGGGTCTCCGCAGCACCGGGAGCCGCCTGCCAGTGGGACGTGTCGCTCTCGGCCAGCAGCCCGAGGTAGCGGTCCGAGACGAGCACGCACCAGCGCGTGAGCCCGGCGTCGATCTGCTCGTCGTCCACGCCGGCGGCCTCCAGCACGAGCCTGGTGATCCGCTGCGCCGTCTGGCCCGGATGGTCGACCTTCCCGATCGCGTCCGGCGGTAGGCGGAGGCCCCAGACCTCCTCGATCGCGTCCAGCGTCGCCCGCCCGACCAGTGGGTCCGAGGTCAGGAACAGCGTCCCGTCGATGTCGAAGAGGACGAGACGCGCTGGCTCGTCTAGTGCCGAGGTCGCCCTTCGTCCGCGGGCGGGACCCAATTTGGCGGTGCCCCGCCGCTATGCGCGGTCAGGTCCTGCCCGTAGTGCTGGGTGCGGGCGGCCGACATCGCGTCGGTGGGATCGACGCGCTCTTGCATCCCCGCGTCGTCCCCGAACATACGCTTGAACCGCGCGGCGAGACGCTGGAACAACGACATGTCACGAAGCGTAACCGGTCAGACGGTCACGCCGGCCGCCTCGGCCACGAGCTGCGCGACCTCGGTCGGGGTCGTGCCGACCGTGATCCCGGCCGCCTCGAGCGCTTCCTTCTTCGCCTCCGCCGTCCCGGACGAGCCCGAGATGATCGCGCCCGCGTGACCCATCGTCTTGCCCGGCGGTGCGGTGAAGCCGGCGATGTACGCGAAGACCGGCGTCGACATCTCGGCACCGATGAAGCGCGCGGCCTTCTCCTCCTCGTCACCTCCGATCTCGCCCACCATCACGATCCGCTCGGTCTCGGGATCGTCCTCGAACTTCTGGAGGATGTCGATGAACGACGAGCCGACGACCGGGTCGCCGCCGATCCCGACGATGGTCGAGTTGCCGAGCCCGAGCTGGGTGAGCTCGTGGCCGATCTGGTACGTCAGCGTCCCCGAGCGAGAGACGAGCCCGATCTTGCCCTCGCTGAAGATCTCGCCCGGGATGATCCCGACATTCGCCTTTTCCGGAGAGAGCACGCCCGGGCAGTTCGGCCCGATCAGCGTGACCCCGCGCCCCTGGATGTAGTTGTAGACCCGCAGCATCTCGTGGGCCGGCACATGCTCGGCGATGGCGATCACGGTGCCGATTCCCGAGTCGACCGCCTCGTAGATCGCGTCGGCCGAGTACGGGCCCGGCACGAACACGAGCGAGGTATTCGCCCCCGCTTCCTCGACGGCCTCGAGCACCGTGTTGAAGACCGGAACACCCTCAACATCTTGGCCTCCTTTGCCCGGTGTGACGCCGGCGACGAGGTTCGTCCCGTAGGCCTTGTTCCTCAGCCCGTGGAAACGGCCCTCGCGGCCCGTCAGGCCCTGGACGACGAGGCGCGTGTCGCTGTCGACGATGATCGCCATCAGGCTTTCCGTCCTTTGAGGACGATTCGGTCGAGTGCGAGGTAGCCGTCCTCGATCCGGTCGGCCAGCAGCTCTCTTACGCGGTCGGCCTCCTCGCCGGAGCAGCCCGCGCGCGCGAGCCAGGGCTCGAGCTCGATCCGCTTGTCCTCGATCTCCACCGCTTCGACCCCGAGCCCCGCGCCGGCGAACAGGCCGCGCCACTCCTCTTCGGAATAGCAGCGGACGTGAGTCGGATCGTGCAGGCGCGAGGCCTCCTCGAAGGTCTCGCCGAGATAAAGGTTGTCGGCGACGATCACCAGGTGCCGCGCGACGCGAGCCATCTCGGCCATCGCCGTCGCGATGTCGGTGAAGTGATGTGGAGCTGCGCGCGAGACGACAGTGTCGAAGCTCCCGTCCGCAAAGGGGAGGTCCTCGGCGCGGGCGGTCGTGTCCGCACGCATTCCGGGCGCGGGGTCGACGGTTACGACCTGGAAGCCGGCCTCGCGCAGCCGCCGGGCGACGTGGCCGCCGCCGGTGGCGACGTCGAGCGCGGTCTCCCCTTCCGCCCATTCCACGATCAGGTCGAGGTCGCGCCCGCTGCGATGCGCCTCGCTTTCTCGATACGTCTCCGCCCGCTCCGACCAGACGTCCGTCATGCCGCAGCCGCCAACTCGACGGCGCGCTTGGCCGCGTCGAGCATGGTCGGCTCGACGTCGATCGGCGCGTCGGATTCCTCGAGCAGCCGGCGCCCCTCCTCTGCGTTCGTCCCGTCCAGCCTGACGACGATCGGACGGTCGATCTGCATCCGGTCGAGCGCGGTCAGGATCCCGCGCGCGACCTCGTCGCAGCGCGTGATCCCGCCGAAGATGTTGAAGAGGATCGACTTCACCTGCGGGTCGGAGGCGATGACCTCGAGCGCGTCGACGACACCTTCCGCGCCTCCCCCACCTCCGAGGTCGCAGAAGTTCGCCGCCCGCCCGCCGGCGAGCGCGATCACGTCGAGGGTCGACATCACGAGGCCGGCGCCGTTGCCGAGGATCCCGACGTCGCCGTCCAGCTTGACGTAGGTGACGCCCTTCTCGCGGGCGACGCGCTCCTCCGGCGGGTACGCGTCGAGGTCGCGCATCGCGGCGATGTCCTCGTGCCGGTAGAGCGCGTTGTCGTCGACGGTGAACTTGGAGTCGAGCGCGCGCACCTCGCCCCCGGGCGTGACGATCAGCGGGTTGACCTCGCAGAGCATCGCGTCGCACTGGACGAAGGCCTCGTACAGCCGGCCGATGATCGAGAGGATCTGCTTCTGCTCCCCCGGGTCGTCGATCCCCGCGCCGTAGATCAAGCGCCGGGCCTGCCAGGGCTGGAAGCCCTCGAGCGGGTCGACGTGGAGGCGTGAGATCGCGTCGGGGTTCTTGTCCGCGACCTCTTCGATCTCGACGCCGCCTTCTGTCGTGAGCATGAACAGGGGCTTCTTCTCGCCACGGTCGAACGTGATCGAGAGGTAGTACTCCTTGGCGATGCCGGAGGCCTGCTCGATCCAGATCTTCTTGACGACGTGGCCGCGGATGTCGAGCCCGAGGATGTCGGCCGCCTTTTGTTCGGCGTCCGCGGCGTCCTCGGCGAGCTTGACCCCGCCGGCCTTGCCGCGCCCTCCCGTCAGCACCTGAGCCTTGACCACGACTTGCCCGCCGATCTCCTCAGCGGCGGCGCGGGCCTCCTCAGGCGTGGTCGCGAGCCGCCCCTCGGAGACGGGGATGCCGAAGCGCTTGAAGAGCTCCTTGCCCTGGTACTCGTACAGGTCCACCGCGGCCGGAGTCTACTGACGGCCGGATCCCGTGCTGTCGCTCTATCTACGCGTCGAACCAGCCGGCCAGGCAGCCGCCCGGGTTCCTCTTTCCGCCCCACGACTCGAGCGTCGCGTTCTGCTTCTGCTGACGCGCGACATCGGCCGGGTTGCCCGGGTCGTAGTCGTGGAGCCCGGCGATGACCTTTTCGATGTTCGGCGTCACGCCCGGGCCCGCGGCGATGATGCGGTACCGGTTACCGATCCCCGGGCCGCGCGGCGTCGTCTGATTCGGGGGATGCCGGTAGCCGCCCCGGGTCGGGTCGTGCGGGAACAGGCCGTAGCAGAACAGGCCGGTTGGATTGTGGGCAACGGACGCATTCTCGCGGCGCCAGCCCGGCCCATACGTCGAGTTGAACGTGTCGATGTAGACCAGCTGTCCGAAGCTGTCGGTCGGGACTCCGGCTCGCGTCGTGCCGAACCCGTAGACCGGGTGCCCGAGGTACGTCGTGCGGGTGAAGATCTGCTGCCATTTGCCGTCGTAGACCCAGTTCATCCCGATGTCGAGCTGCGCGACCGGGCCACTCCAGTGGGACAGCTCGAGCCACTTCGCGCGCTGTACGGGCAGCCAGGGTAGGTATCCGAGGTCGGGCATCAGACGCTGCCAGGCCTGCGCTACCCAGTAGCTGCCGTCAGGCGCGCGGCACGCGGCGACCACGTCCGGAAGCGCCGGCCCGTTGTAGGGCGCACACCGATCCTGGAACGTCTCCCAGTACGTGGTGTGGTACGTCCGCCACCCGCCCGAGAAGTCGCGCTTGAACTCGACCTGCTTCCCGTTGCGCGTCGGGAGTCGGGCGTTGGTGGCACCCCAGACCAGAACCCGCCTCAGCTGGCCGCCGGCGCGATAGGTGACGAGCGCTTCGCCCTTCGCGTTCACCGCGAGCGTGACGTGCGAGGCGCCGCGATTCGTGATCAGCTCCGCCGACTGCGCCGCGCCGGCGAAGCACGCAACGGTGGTCGCGGCGCCGATGAGTGCTATGGCAATCCGGCCCATGAGGGGCGCGGATTGTAGGCCGCGCGCACCGATTGTTACAACCCAAATCTGGGGGGCGGCTAGTGCCCGTTCGACGAGAAATGCTGCAGGTCCTGCACCGACCCGGACCAGTACCCGCCCCAACCCCAGCCGATCGCCTCGAACGCACGGACGACCACGTCGCCGGGGTGGATCATCCCTGGGAGGTGCTTCGACCGGTTGAGGTACCTGACGCTGTCCGGATGCGAGGTGCGGCCGACCGAGACGTACGGATTCTCGATCGGATTGACGTCGATCGCGAGACCGTACGCATGGTTCGACCAGTTGCTCGAGCCGGTGGCCGCGCGGCAATTGAACGACGACGTGTTGTCGTGTTCGATCGACTGGAAGTCGCTTCCGCCGTAGGCGTCCACCGGACGCATCTGCCGGATCGGATAGCGCACACGGTAGAGCG
>JACDER010000156.1 GCA_013816275.1 Actinomycetota bacterium
CGGCCGCGGCGAGGCCGACCACTCCGGCCACCGCCATCAGAGGCCGGTGCCCACTCGGCGCGAGATACGCGGCGAGCAGGACGGCTCCGACGGTGCAGGCTCCGAGCCCCGCGAGCCGCAGGTCACGGCGCGTTGCGAGCAGGAGGAGCGCGAGACCGGCGCAGGCGATCGGGCCGCCTGCTCTTGCCAGATCGGCCGTCATCGCTTGGACACGACCACGAGAGCGACCTGGGCACGGCCAACGGACGTCACGAACAGCCGGTACTGGCCAGGCTTCCTCGGAGCGCGCAGCCGGAGCGTGCCGGGGGCGCTCTCTCCCGTCTTGCCGTGGAGCAGCCAGCGAACGACCTCGGCGTCACTCGAGACCCGGATCGCGAAACGGGCTCCGGAGCGGACGCGAATGACGTTCCGGGCGAGTGCGATGTAGCGCAGCCGGACCGAAACCGCCCGCGTCGGAGCCGAGACGTTCCCCGCCTGATCCTCAGCCCGCAGTGAGAGCCTGTAAACGCCGGGCCGGTACGGCTTCCCGTGCGCCTTCCCGTACCAGTGGATCGTCCCGCCGGCCCGCTTGATCTGTCCCCGGCCGACCAGTGTGCGGTTCACGTACAAGAGCGCTCGCGCCGGAGCGGAGACCGAGAACGCGATCTTCACGTACTCGGCGCGGCCGTCGTGGTCCGGGGAGAAGACGCGCGGTGCGATGGCCTTGACCGCGATCGACGGGGCCGTCGTCTCGACGCGGATCGCGTTCGGCAGCGTGATCGTCTGGTGGTGGTGCGCCAGGTGAAGGCGGAGCTTGTACGTGCCGTCGGGCACCACACTCCCTTGTTCGTCACGCCCGTTCCAGCTCACCTCGACGCTGCGCCGGAAGTAGTGGACGGCGAGTGTCGCGACCGCCTCCCCCTGCGGCGTGACGACCGTTGCCGTGACCGTGTCCACGCGGCGCAGCTGGAAGCCGATCGACGCGACGTCCTTCGAGCAGTCGCACGTCGGCGAGAAGAGCTGGTTGACGAGGTGCGTGCGGGTGACCGGGCTCTTCTCGAGCTTCAGCCCCTCGGTGATTACAAACGCCGCGGCCGTCCCGCCGAGCAGGCCGAGAACCAGCAGGATCGCGAGGACACGCGCCAAGAGCGCGTCGATTCTACGCAGCGACAGGGCTCAGGCCGGCTTGAGCTTGAGCAGCGTGGTTCCGCTGGCGACCCAGATCGCGCCCTCGCCGACCGCGACGGCTCCGGCACCCGGGATCGGCGTCTCGCCGATGCGGACGATCCGAAAACCAAGCGATGCCCAGACCGCGTCGTCTCCGACCGCGAGCCAGTTCACCGCATTGCCGGGGCCGGTGCCGAACGAGACGCTCCCGACCACCCGGCCGAGCCTGGACATCAGGGCATCTAATTAATGCCGGCGCGTGCTGTCAAGGCTGGGACGGCTGCACCGGCCCGGCTATGCGCTTCTGGAGCCGCGGCAGCGCGATCACGAGAGCCAGCGCCCCCACTCCGAGCCCCCCTCCTAGCCCGAGCAGGAGATTCTCATGCGGCAGGTCGGCGAGCTTGATCCCGCTGAGCCCGAGCACGACCGCGAGGGCGACGCGGAGCGCCCGGTCGGGCATCCGCAGCGTGAACTGGCTCCCGAGCAGGACGCCGGGAATCGAGCCGATCAGCAGCCACCCGACCGCTCCGAAGTCGACGTTGCCCGCGATGAAGTGCCCGAACCCGGCGACCCAGAGGAGCGCGGCGGCGTGGAAGATGTCGGTTCCCACCACCTTCGCCGAGCGCAGCGGGAACAGGACCAGCAGCGACAGCCCGAAGAAGACACCGGTCCCGACCGAGGTGAGGCCGACGATCAGGCCGCCGACGGCGCCGATCGAGACCGCCGCGATGCGGTCGCGCTTGCTCAGCAGGAACGGTGCGTTGCTCCGTTCGCTATAGCGGATGAAGCTCTTCGCGAAGAGCCCGAGCGACCCGAGGACGAGCGCGCCGGCCAGGACGCGGGCCATCACCGACGTAGCTCCGTCGCCGTAGTGGTGCTCCAGCCAGGTCGCGATCGAGACACCGAGCAGCGACATGGGTGCGCTGGCGAGGAACATCCAGCCGCTCAGGCGAGCGTGAACGGTGCCGAGCCGGCGGTGGCGGATGGCCCCGACCGTCTTGAAGACCGCGCCGTGGGCGATGTCCGTCCCGATCGCCGTCGTCGGGCTGAACCCGAAGGCGATCACCAGCAACGGGGTCATCAGGGAGCCTCCGCCCATCCCCGTCAGACCGACGAGCGCGCCGATCAGGAGCCCGGAGAGGGAGAGCTTCCAGTCCATCAGTCCCGATATGCCTCGATCAGGACCTCGGCGACCTCCGGCCGCGAGAACTCCACGGGCGGAAGCTCGCCCGCGGCGAGCAGCTCGCGCACCTTCGTCCCCGAGAGGAAGACGTGGTCGTCCCCGCCGTGCGGGCAGGTCTTCGGGGTCGCCATCTGATCGCACCGACGGCAGAAGAAGGCGTGCTCGAAGAACATCGGCTCGATGTCGAGCTCGTGCGGCTCGAACTCGTCGAAGATCAGCTGCGCGTCGTACGTGCCGTAGTAGTCCCCCACGCCGGCGTGGTCGCGCCCGACGATGAAGTGCGAGCAGCCGTAGTTCTTGCGGCAGATCGCGTGCCAGACCGCCTCCCGCGGGCCGGCGTAGCGCATGGCGGCCGGGAACGCGGACAGGACGACGCGGTCGTTCGGGTAGTAGTCCTGGAGCAGGACCCGGTAGCACTCGACGCGAGTCGCAGCCGGGACGTCGTCCGACTTCGTGTCTCCGACGAGCGGGTGGAGGAGCAGCCCGTCCACGGTCTCGAGCGCGCCTTTGGTCAGGTACTCGTGCGCCCGGTGGATCGGGTTGCGCGTCTGGAAGCCCACCACGCGCTTCCAGCCGCGCTCCGCGAAGACCGCGCGCGTCTCCGCGGGATCGAGCGCGAGCTCCGGGAACGTCGGGGTCGCACGCTCGAAGACGGTCACCTTCCCCGCGAGGTACATCTGCTTCTGCGCGTCCAACCGCGCAACACCCGGATGCGCGGTGTCCCTCGTCCGGAAGCAGAGCTCGGCCTCGCGCCCCTTGTCGTAGTCGTAGACGCCCTCGACGTCGAGCACGGCGACCGCTCGCCCGGTCTCGTCGGTGAGTGCGACCCGGTCGCTCTGCGGCGGGCCGTCGACGGCGAGGCACACGGGCAGCGCCCACGGGAGCCCGTTCGTCAAGTGCATCGTCTCGAGGACGCTCTCGTAGTCGTCGGCCCCCATGAAGCCCTCGAGCGGTGAGAGCGCGCCGGATGCGATCATGTCCAGGTCGGACAGCTCCCGCGAGGTGAGCTCGACCGGCGCGAGCGCGTCGAGATCGTCCGGCCGCTCGCCGGTACGATCGACGAGCGTGCCGCCGTGCGGCTTGATCAGGTGTGTCGTCTCGACGGCGGTCATACCTTCAGCTCCTGCCCGATCAGGCCCAGGACCTCGAGCTTGTCGATGATCGTCCGCGCCGACTCCTCGGGCGTCTGGCTTTCGGTGTCGACCATGACCTCCGGGGACGGCGGCTCCTCGTACGGGTCGTCCACGCCGGTGAAGCCCTTGATCTCGCCGCGCATCGCCTTCTCGTACAGGCCCTTGACGTCGCGGCGTGCACACTCGTCGACCGAGGCCTTGACGTACACCTCGACGAACCGCCCGAACTGCTCGACCATCTTCCGCGCCGTCTCACGGGTCTCGATGTAGGGCGAGATCGCGGCGCAGATGACGGCCGCGCCGTGGCGCGTCAGCCGCGAGGCGACCCAGCCGATCCGCTCGATGTTGGTGTCCCGGTCTTCCTTCGAGAAGCCGAGGCCCTTGGACAGGTTTGCCCGCACCGTGTCGCCGTCGAGGTACTCGACGATCTGGCCCCGCTCCTCGAGCAGCGGCCCGAGGACGTGGGCAATGGTGCTCTTGCCGGAGCCCGAGAGCCCGGTGAACCAGAGCGTGAAGCCGCCTCCGCGGGTCCGGTCGGACTCGGGATGCTCGTGCGCGTAGATGTGTTCGGTCACTTCTCCTCCAGGTGTATGCCGCATTCGAGTTTGTCGGAGCCCGCCCAGCGGCCGGCCCGTTCCTCCTCATCGGGCGCCGTCGGCCGGGTGCAGGGAATGCACCCGATCGAGCGATACCCGACGTCGTGCAGCGGGTTGTAGGGGATCTCGTTGACGGTGATGTAGGCCCAGACTCGCTTCTCGTCCCAGTCGGCGAGCGGGTGGATCTTCCAGACGTCGTAGCGGCTCGACCACTCGAGCTTCTGCAGGCCGGCGCGACTCGGGGACTGGTCGCGGCGGATGCCGGCGACCCAGGCCCCGTACGGCTCGAGGGCCTGGACCAGCGGCTCGACCTTGCGGATGTGGCAGCAGCGGTCGGGGTCGCGCTCCCAGAGGTTCGGCCCCTCCCTCCGGTGCTGCTCCGCAACGGTGATGATCTCCGGCTGGATCAGCTGGATCCCGTAGCGTTCGACCAGCTGGTCGCGCGTCTCGTAGCTCTCGCGGAAGAACAGGTGCGTGTCGAGCTCCACCACGTCGAGCGGCAGCCCGAGCTCGGAGACCATGTGGACGAGAACCGAGGACTGCTTCTGCCACGAGCAGGTCAGGCAGAGGCGGGAGCCGAACTCCTCATGCGCCCAGCGGAGGAGCTCCTCCGCAGACATCGCCGCGAAGTCGACCTCAGGAAGCGGGGGCGTGATCGGGGGGGGGGGGGGGGGGGGGGGGGGGGGGGGGG
>JACDER010000157.1 GCA_013816275.1 Actinomycetota bacterium
GCTGATCGTTCACTGAAGCCGGGCGAAAGGGCCGCCGGCCAGTGCGTGCGGCTACTTGCCGACCTGGAAGGGGCGGCTGACGAAGATCCTGCTGCGGTCGAGGTTCATGGCCGCCCTGATCCGGATCCCGTACACATAGTTCCCGCGCGGTAGCGGCTTCTCCGCGAACCGGACGATCGGGGCCCAGTACGCGTTGATCACGTTCCTGGCTGCAAGCTTGGGAGCGGGGCCGCCGGCGCCCGAGAGAGACCGGACGATCTCGGCTCGACCGTCCTGGGAGAGCTGCCGTCCGTCGACCTTGTAGATCCCGGCGTTGTAGACGGCGTCCTCTTTCGCGGTCGCCGAGAAACCCCACCACGTCTGGTTGAGCGGCGACGTCTTGAGCTTGCCGAAGTCGACGCCGCCGCCGAGCACCGAGGTCAGGTGATGCCACTGAAAGAGCCCGCTCTTGCAGCCGCTCTGCGCCTGCGCGATCGCCGACTTGACCGTTTCGTACGACGGCCGCTGGGTCCAGTCCGCGCGCAGCAGCCCCGCCTGGAAGCGATCGAGGTCAGGCTCGTCTACGAATCCGTAGAAGAGCATTCCGTCGACCAGTGGATCGCAGTTCATCATCCGGACGAGGTCGGGATAGATCTGCGCCTGGTTTGCTTCACTGGTGGTCTCGACGCTCTCGCGGCCCGTGTACGGGCTTCCGGGACCGGTCTGCACGGCGACCTGCCAGCCGATCTCGCCGATCCAGATCTTCGGGGGCCTGAGGGCGGAGACGCCCTGCCCGTAGTGCAGGAAGGCGGGCTGCCAGTCGGGCACGGGCTGCGCAGTGGTCACGAATGCATCCCAGAGCGCCTGCTTGAGGCGATCGAGGTTCGAAGCACCGATCTTCGGCCACTGGTAGCCCTTCGCGATCGAATCCGTCGACTGGTTGGGATAGATGTGGATCCCGAACTCGTCGAATGCCGGACGGTCGCGGTGCATTGCCTGGTACGCGACGCCCATGTCGTGGATGAACCGCACGGGCGAGGTGGAACGGTTGTTCCTCGCGGCGCAGGCGTCGTTTCCGCGGGGCGACACCGAGGTGATGACCGTCAGGTTCGGATTGACCGCGTGGAGCGCGTCGTAGGACTTCGCCAGCACGCGCATGTACGCAGCACCCGCTAGCGACTCGCACCTGGAGCCGAACTGCGGCTGGAAGAATTTCGGCTGGTTGAACTCGTTGCCGATCACGAAGGTGGTGACGTCCGGGAAGGCGTTCGCAAGGAGTGCGACCCAGACCGCGAACTGGTCGGCCGCCGCGGGCGACCCGGAGAGCGAGCCCGCCTTCTCCTGGGTGACCGAGAAGACGATCGAGACCCCATGCTCCGTCGCCTGCTGCACGGCTCGCTCCAGCTCGGCGCGGCGCGGGATCTGGGTCGGACGCGCGGGATTCCACATCACGGTCAGGCGGTCCTGCACGAGTCCGACGTCGTTCATGAGGTCGAAGAACTTCGCCCCGTCGTCGGCCATCCCGACCGGACGCGTGTCGGCAACGCCGAAGGTTGTTCCGGCCAGCGCCTGACCGGCCAGGACCAGACCGGCTAGGGCACAGAGGATCGTCGTCGAGAGTCGGCGCACGGGCGACCTATTGTTCAGAAACTCCACCGCGACCGCAATAGGGCTCGGGTCCTATTCCGGTATTAAGAGGGACCTATTGCGTTCGATCATGTTCCAGGACACTCGATCGAGCGCCTGAAACCCCGAATATCCGCGACATAGATGCCGCGAACCGGCTTCGCGAGCGTCCGCTCGCGGCCGGAGGAGTGCTGCAGCGACTTGAGCGACGCGCAGGCTCGCGCCTTCTTCTTCTGCGACAGATCGGCGAGCGCGCCGGTCAGCGTCCTGGCCACCCGATCGTGGAACAGCTTCCCACCGGGAGCGAACTGACGCAGACTCGCGGCCTGCTCGTCGATGTCGGGCGTGAGCAGGTATGCCCGGGTGCGCCCCCGGTGGAGACCGGTGCCCACGATCTGGCCCCGGTCGTTGACCGAGGTCGCGTAGGCGAAGGTCCACCCCGCCTCGGAGGGAACGAGCTCGAGCAGCAGCTTCGCGGGCGCCGACGGCGTGCGCGCGAGCCAGGCAGACGTGAGGAAGAAGGGATCGTCGTAGGCGGTGCCGACGACTCGCAGAGAGTTGCTGAGCGCGGCCGCTTCGCTGTTCTCGATCCCCGGCACCCGCAGCACGCGGAGCGTGCCCGCCGAGCTGCGGAAGAACGCCCGGACGAGACCGGTCGTCGTCGAGGCCGAGCCGACGATGTCGCTTCGCGCGTCGATCGCGGCCCCCTGTCCCTGGTTGAAGCCGCCTGGAAGGCTGAAGGCCGTGAACGGCGTTCCGGTCGTCCGCCACCTGCCGGGGACGAGCGGCAGACCCGCCGATCCGGCGACAGGCCCCTCGATTCCGGGAGCCACCGAGGTGGCGATGCTGAAGGGATCACCGCCGGTGAGCACGCGCATCCCCGTGTCACCGCGCCAGACGAAGCCACGCGGATTGGCGTCGGCGTCGAAGGCGCGCCCCACGACGAGGCCGGCGTTGTTGATGTCGGCCGCGAAGCTCTGCTCGCCACCGAGCGTCCCGAGATCCCGCATCCCGACGCCCTTGCGCCACAGGAACGCGTGTGCGCTACGACTGCTCTTGATCTGAGAGAACCCCACGACCATCCCGGCGTCGTTGATCGACGTCGCATAGCTGGACTCCCCGCCCAGGGTTCCGAGATCGGTCATCGTCCCGCGGTCCCAGACGAACGCGTGGAGGTATCCGTCCGCCGTCATCGAGAAGCCCACGACCTGGCTGAGGGCGTTGACGTCCGCGGCGGCCGTGACCGTCCCTCCCAGCGTCCCGAGGTCGCGGACGGCATATCTCGCCTGGCGCTGTGTCGATGCCTGAGCTGAGGACAGGATCAGGACAAAGAGCGCCAGCGCGGCTGCGAGCCGCCCCTTCATCCCAACCGCTTGTACAGACGATCAACCAGATCGGGCATCTGCTCGAGGCGATTGGTGATCACGCGGACGCGGTATTCGAGGAAGTGCTCCGGCTCGACACTGAGTGCCGTGGCGAGCTTCTTCACTACGTCGTCGGACGGTACCGGCCGGTTGCCGTGCACGAGATGGTTGAGATACCCGGCCGACAGCCCGGTCTGCTCTGCGAGCCCACGGTACGTGACGTGCCGCTCGCCCATCAGCTGCTCGACCGACGGGCCGAACGGCTGGTCGCTGTATCGCTTGCTCCGCACTATCGCCGTACCCCTTCTACTAGGCGCTCTAGTTCTACACGTTGCTCGCCCCCCGTGGCGCGATCCCGGACGTCGACGGCTCCGTCCTCGAGCGTCTTCCGGCCCACGGTCACCCGTGTGGGGCAGCCGAGCAGGTCGGCGTCCGCGAACTTCTCACCGGGCCGGAGGTCGCGGTCGTCGAGCAGCACGTCGAATCCGGCCTCGTCCAGGAGCTCGGCCACGCGCTCGCCCTGCTCCTCGAGCCCGCTGAGGACGACGACGTGCACGTCGTAGGGGGCGACCGACCGCGGCCACACGAGCCCGTCTTCGTCGTGGTGCTGCTCCACGATGGCTGCGAGCACCCGGGCCGGGCCGATGCCGTAGCTGCCGCCGAGGAGCGGCTTCTCCGTCCCGTCCTCGTCGACGAAGGTGGCGCCGAGCGGCGCCGAGTAGAACGCGCCGAAGTTGAAGATGTGACCCACCTCGATCGCGGTGCGGAAGCGAAGCTCTCCCCCGCACTCGGGGCAGCGGTCGCCCTCGCGAGGCTCGCGCAGGTCGGCGAACCGGGGCTCGTAGTCGCGGCCCGCCTGGACGCCGCGCAGGTGCCATCCGTCGCGGTTCGCGCCGGCGACGAACTGTCCCTCGCGCAGCGTCTCGTCCGCGACCACCTCGCCCTCGAACCCGATCGGGCCGAGCGAGCCGCCGCCTGCACCGAAGGCGGAGCGGATCTCTTCGTCGGTCGCCGGCCGCGACGCGCCGGGGAGGGCGTCGTACAGCTTGGTTTCGCTGAGCCGGTCGTCGCCGCGGATGAGCGCCAGAACGAGCGCGTCCTCCTTGACGACCGGCATCGCCTTCGACGTGGCGGTGGCGTCGATGCCCAGGAGCTCCGCGAGGCCCTCGATCGTGGTCACGCCCGGCGTCTCCACCTCCTCGGGCGCGTCCAGCGGCTCGGGGAGCTCGGCGGCGCGCGGGATGGCGCGGGCAACCTCGAGGTCGGCCGCGTAGTCGCCGGTCTCGCACACCACGAGCGTGTTCTCCCCCGAGCCGGACGGCGCCAGGAAGTCGAAGCTGAACTTCCCGCCCATGATCCCGCTCTCGGCCTGAACGTAGTACGTCTCGAGCTCGACCCGCTCGAAGATCCTCTCGTAGGCCTCGCGGTTCTTCTCGAAGCTCGTGCGCAGGCCCTCCTCGTCGCGGTCGAACGAATACGCGTCCTTCATGACGAACTCGCGCAACCGCAGGAGCCCGCCGCGCGGCCGGAGCTCGTCCCGGCCCTTGGTCTGGAAGTGGTACCAGAGCTGCGGGAGCTGCTTGTACGACTGGATCTCGCGCGCGTGGAACGTGACCGTCTCCTCGTGCGTCACGGGCAGGATGAAGTCGCGTCCCGTCCGGTCCTTCAGGCGAAAGATCTCCGAGATCGCGAGTCGCCCGGTTGCCTCCCAGAGCTCCGCCGGCGTGAGCACCGGCATGAGCATCTCCTGCGCGCCGATCGCGT